>CAZFMJ010000089.1:0-10117 GCA_964520045.1 uncultured Elusimicrobiales bacterium
GAACAATCCATACCGTAGGAATCAACAACAGCGATAATCCCGAATATCTTGCCATTTTCAAAGCCGGAGGCGCGGCCGGAGGAGTGTTTAACGACCTTTACGGCTCTATAAACGAGCAAAAAGAGCGGCTGAACACAAAAAATATAACAGAACAAGCTCTTGAAATAGAATTTTCAGGAATTAATTCAAGCTCTACCGCGCGTATAGAACGGAGATTTACCACCGCCGTTGATTTGACTCAGCACGGGCAGATGCGGTTCCTTCTTAACAATCCCGGCGCGCCGGATTCTGGAGCGCAATTTTATATCCGCGCGGGAAATGAAACGAATTATCATGAGGCGTCATTACCGCTTAATTTCTCCGGATGGCGGCTGTATAAATTGGACCTTGTCGATTTGAATAAAGACAAAGTTCCGGATGTCTGGAGGAATACGGGAGAATATTCCATGTCGGCGTCTTCCGCCGGCGCTCCGAGTTTTCAGCAGATAAATATAATAACGGCCGGCATAAAAACTGCGGACGGCGCTTCCCATTCCGGCAAAATTTGGCTGAATGAGATACATATGGCGGAGCCGGCGGTGCTTACCGGAAATGCCAGAAAAATGGAAGGCAATTTCGCCATTCCCCGGTGGGCAAGCTTCGGCGGAAAACACAGATATACGGATAAAAATTTCCAGACACCCGCCACTGTCATATCCAATCAAGACGACCAGCAGGATTCCGGATATTTCAGTTTCACCAGGATTTCATTTTTCCCGATGAGCCTAACTCTTGCCCGCAATGTCACCGTTACCCCAAACACCCTTAGAACGGGAGACAACAATCTGGTTAATTCCCTGCAGGAAGGCAAAGTGACGAAATACAGCGGAAACACCAGCGGTAATTTCAACGTGCCGGGCCTGCCGAAAATGGGATTGGGATACGGCAGAAATTACACAAAATATGATGTTCTTACAAGAACGGACAATCAGGAAAATTATAACGGCACTTTCAGCTACGGCGTGCCGCTGAATTTCGGATTGATCCCAAAAACCATAGACACGAATTACACGCAGGGAAAAAACAGGGTTTCCTACGGCATCCCCGCTCTTATGGCCAACAGGGGTTTTTATAATACGGCGGAGACAACGGAAGATTACGGGGCAAAACTTTCATTTATACCCTGGCAGGGTTCTAATTTCAGCCCTAATTACAGCCTGCGGCAGGCGCGGGAAAGAAAAGAAGATTTTTCTTCCGGAACGCCCAATACGCTTAAATATCCCAAATCCATGCAGCAGAATATTTCATTGAACGCTAATTTAAAAGTTTTTTCATGGCTTAATCCGGCTTTTAATTACACCGTCTCAAGCATTGAAAACAACAATTTAATACTGTCAACCGTGACGGTAGGCTCCGTTTCGCGTTCGTACGGGCCGGGCGAATTGAAAACAGTGAACAGAAACGCCAGCGGCGGAGTGGCTCTAAATATGAATATGAACGACTTCCTTCCAGGAATGAAACTTTTAAGATCCATGACGGTTTCTTCAAATTATCAAATTCAAGACGGCGATTCATGGCAGAACATTGAAAGGGCGCTTGATTCAAGAACGGCGCTATGGGTAAGAACCCCTTTGAAAACCAAGAATGTTCTGGCGCAGCGCAGCAATCTCACGGTGCGCGACACCGTCAGTTCTTCTCAGAAATGGCAGCCGGCCGAGGGTTTTGATTTTTCCACAAGGCTTAATGCTTTGAGAACCCTTTCGTTTTCCAATAATTTCAATCAGTCAATCCAGCGCTCCGAAGTTACCGGCACCAGAAGCCGCACTATAAGCAGGACCCTTCCGGACATGGTGGCCTCCATGTCTCAGCTTGAGAATCTTATTTACTGCGAAAATTGGATGTCAAACAGCAGCATCAACCTGAAATATTCCCAGCGCACGAATGAAACCATAAATATAAGTTTCGATATAGATACCGGGCACGGCACGGATTTGCGGTTTCTTTTTCTAAAACTTTTAGATTTGGCCTTTAGTTATAATGAGCGCTCTTCCCAGCGCAAAGATCTGCGCCTCAACCAGATTACTCAGACCACATTTCACCGGGATGCTACGATGCAGACCGGTTTTGATTACCGAAAAATTCACCTGACTCCGAAACTGGATTATATCTTTGACAGAACCAAGCTGGGCACCGGCGTTATAAGCCAGCAGGTATATACTCTTACCCCAAGCCTTCTTATGCGCGCCGACATGAACCTTCCCAGAGGGCTTAAGCTCCCGATGATGAAAAAAGCGCTGTTGTTCACCAATAGAATAATCTGGACCGCCTCTACCAGCTATGCCATAAAACGTTCCCCGATTACCGTAGCGGAAAATTCAAGGCTTTTGTCGTTTAATACCAGCGCGGATTATGAAGTGGCCAAGAATCTGCGCGTGACGATGAATGCCGCCCTGCAGAGATTCTGGCATAAATTTCTTAAGCAGGAGGATTATATGTCGTATCAGGCCGGAAGCACTGTTACATTCCAGTTTTAAAATCCCGGATTTAAAACTACTCGCCAGAAATCCATAGAACGCTGATACCGCTGATGAATATGATAATCGCAGATGATGATAAAAACCACAGCGCGACACGAGACCCAATCCCATTCTTTCTTCAAAGGCTTTGAGGCAAGAATAGGACCGCGTTATCAGCGTTCTATATTTTAATAGCTGGGCGGTTATATGGATTTTCAAAATCTTAAATTATTTATTCTTCATATCCTGTTTCCTAAAACATGTCTTCATTGCAGAAAAGATCTAGAATTCAGGGATACCGCTCCGCTGTGTCCGGAATGTTTTTCCCGCATGGAACGCATCCCCGGTCTTTTTTGCAACCGCTGCGGACTGCCCCTTCCCTACGGGGGAGCGCATTGTCATGCCTGCCGCGGCGGCAGGGGAGACCAATATAAATGTTCGCTGATACGCGCCGCTTTTGTTTTTAATCCCCAACTGCGCTCCCTTGTTCATGCCTTCAAATACAAAGGGAAAACATCTCTGGCCCGGCATTTCGGCAATTGGCTTGCCGCGGCATGGGAAAGATATCCCGAAATTCATGACAGCGATATTCTTTCGTTTGTGCCGCTCTCGCAAAAACGGCTCAAAGAGCGGGGCTACAACCAATCCGGGCTTTTGGCAAAAGCCTTTGCCGTTAAAACGGGATTGGCGCTCGAAGACGGGCTGTTAAAAAAGAGCAAAGAAACAAAATCACAGGCATCCCTTTCAAAGGCGGAAAGGATGGAAAACATAAAAAATGCTTTTGAGGTTATAGATCCCGCAAGGGTCAAAGGAAAGAAAGTGCTTCTTATCGATGATGTCTGCACGACCGGAGCGACGCTGGAAGAATGCGCGTCGGCCTTAAAAAAGGCCGGAGCTCAAAAAGTTTCCGCTCTCGTTCTGGCGCGGGAACCGCTGAAAGACGGGAATTCTTCCGTAAAAACCTGAGCCGCGGGAAAAAACTTGTTTTGCGGCTTATGTGATTAATTATTCTTTCTGTTTGGCAGCTTGGGCTGCCGTGCCGGTGCACTGAATATTGTTATGCCGTGGATATTAGCCGAATAGTTTTTGCCACCAGCTTTTTTTCGGCGCCGGCTGAGGAAGAATCCGCGAACTATCTTCTTTCTTGGCGGAACTGTACAGCGGAAGGTATATGGTAAAAACCGATCCTTTGCCCTGCTCGCTTTCCACGTTGATAAAACCGCCCTGCATTATGGTCAGAGCTTTTGTTATGGCAAGCCCCAGTCCCGAGCCGCTCTGTTTTTCGCCCGCGGCAAATTGCGCAAATTTTTGGAAAAGCATAGCTTGGTCTTCTTTTGAAATGCCGCAGCCCGTGTCCTTTACCGAAAATCCGATAAATTGAGAAAGATTGGCGGGTCCGCGTTTAATGATTATCTCAATAGTTCCGCGGTTGGGCGTAAATTTTATCGCATTTGAAATGAGATTTATCAGGATTTGAACGGTGCGGCGCCGATCGGCATAAATATCAGGAATCGTTTCCTGCAGATTTGCCGCGGATAGATTTATATATTTTGTCCTTGCCCAGGTATGCATGGCCTCAACGGCTTCCGCCGCTATTTCAACGGGGGACACCGCCGCAGGATGAACGCGCATTTCCCCGGATTCGAGTTTTGAAAAATCAAGAATATCCGTTATCAGCGACCCGAGTCTCTCGGCATTTCGTATAGCATTATTAAGAATGCGCGCATCCGACTCGTTTATTCTGGTTTTCAGCTCTTTATCAAGCATTTCAAGGGCGGTGCGTATGGCCGTAAGCGGAGAACGCAGTTCATGGGTGACATTAGCTATAAATTCGTCCTGCATGCTCTGAACCTTTTTGTATTTCGCAACGTCCGTGGGAACGGACATAGTTCCCACGATTTTTCCTTCTTCCGTTTTGACGATAGCGGTGGCCCGGCGCATATTTTTTGAGAACTCGGAATCGCCCTGTATGTTTATTTCCTTTGAAACATCCTTGTCTGCGGAAAAAGAAATTTCCTTTGCGAGGGCGATTACCTGTTTTTCCAATCCGGCCATGTCAAAAACAGGCTTCCCGGCGGCCTCAGAAAGTTTTTTTCCTGAAATTTGCTCGGCCACCGGATTCATCATGAGTATTTTGCCGTTAGAATCCACGACGACCACGCCGTCCGCCGCCGAAGTCATGACGGATTCCGTGCGGACCTTGTCGTTTTCCACGGCTCTCTTCTCCTGTTTAAGCTGAGAAGTGGCGACTTCGATTTTTTGCTGAAGCTCCTTTTTAAACTGCTCCATGACAAGTATGATTATTTTTTTCTGTTCCGCCGGATCGGAAGTGGCTTTTCTTGCAAGTATCTGCACCGCATTTTCCAAAGATTGCCCTTCGACCTGTTTTTCAAGCGTTTCCTGAGGAGCCTGCGCAACCCCGCCGACGGATACGGCTCCGGCGGAACCGCTGTTCGGCTTATTTTTATCAACTTTGGCATAAACCGCTTCATCCACCCGGATATTCTCCACGCCGTTGGATTTAAGCCACTGACCGGGTTTAACTTCGGCCCCGGGAGCAAATTTTATAAAAGCGAGCCCGCAGAAAATCCCTATTTCGGAGGGAGTGGTTTCACGCGAAAAACCTATGCTGTGAATATGAAATCTCTCGAACAGATTGCGTATCGATCCCGGCAATTTATCGCCGGACGCGATGATTATGCTGTTTGCCAGCACTTTTTCATCTTCTACGGCAAGGTTTAAACCTCCGGCGGAAGCGTCGGGCAGTATCTGCTTCAGCATGGCGCCGGCCTGAGCAAGCGTTTCTCCCACAGACGGGTGGTTCGATTTATAAAGCCCTATCTGAACAATCGCCCTGGCCAGAACTTTTAAAAACTCCAGGCATAATGTATTAAAATCCCGCTGCTGGGTAGGAAGCTGTGTCATAAATTTAAGTTTACTAAATTTTCACCCCGAGGACCGCTCTCTCTTTTGCGCAATATGGTACAAAATCACGGAACAGGCGCAGGAAGCATTCAGGCTCTGCACCCCGCCCTTCATAGGTATTCTGACAAGTTCATCGCAATGTCCGGCGGTTTTTTCCCTTAACCCCCTGCCCTCGGAGCCTATCAGCAGAAATATGGGGCCGTAAAAAGACGCCTCATGAAGCGGCTTGCCCTCCAAAGACGCGCCGTATATCCAAAAACTATGTTCCTTAAGTTTTAGTATCGCCTGATTCAAGTTGACCACGGAAATCAGCTTAACCTTTTCAACAGCGCCGGACGCGGTTTTTTCTACTATCGGCGTTATTCCCGCCGAACGCCTTTCCGGAAAAACCACGGCCGACGCCCCAAGGCAGGCCGCGCTTCTTATAATCGCTCCCAGATTATGCGGGTCTGTTATTTCATCCACCCCGATCCAGACGGTATCTTTATTTATGCCGCCCGATGACAGGACCTGATTAAGATTAAGCGGGGAAACCGGTTCCGCCTCCAGAAGCGCTCCCTGGTGGTTTCCGCCGTTGGAAAGCTTGTCAAGTTTTTGTTCGTCTATTATGGAAATCGGAATTGATCTCCGCCTGGCAAGCGCGGTTATTTCTTCAATAGCCGGATCTTTTTTTGCGCCGGAAATATATAAACGAATCAGCCGCCTGCCTCCGGATTTTAGAGTTTCCTCCACGGAATGTATGCCGAAAACATAGCTGATATTCTGAGTCATTTTATTCTTTCGCTTCCGAAACTGGCCCCTACGGAAAGAGCCGCTTTCACTTCCTCGCCCGCGGGATTGACCCTGCGCAAAGCGCCTACGGCCTTTTCAATAGCGATACTGGTTATTTTTGTTCCCCTAAGCGCCGCCATCTGCCCATACATCCCTTTTTCCGCCAATTCCACCGCTTTCACGCCGTATCGCGTGGCAAGACACCTGTCAAACGCCGACGGAGTTCCTCCCCGCTGGAGGTGCCCCAGCACAACCACACGCGTTTCTATTCCGCAGTCCCGCTCTATGGCATCCGCCGCCTGATAACCTACGCCGCCCAATCTTACGGGATCGGGCGAACCGGATACGGTTTTTCTGACAACGGCCGAACCTCCTTCAGGCATGGCTCCTTCGGCTATCACCACTATGCTGAAATTTTTGCCCTTATGCTTTCTGCGCATGACAGCTCTGCTGATTTCTTTGTAATTATAAGGAATTTCCGGAATAAGAATTATATCTCCGCCGCCGGCTATGCCGGAACGCAAGGCTATCCAGCCGGCATATCTACCCATTGTTTCCACGATCATTACGCGGTGATGGGACTCCGCCGTGGTATGCACCTTGTCTACCGCATCCGTAGCTACAGCAAGCGCGGAATCAAAACCGAAGGTAACATCTGTGCCGTTTAAATCATTGTCTATTGTTTTCGGCACGGCGATAACCGGAATCCCGAGTTTCTTGAGTTTAAGCGCTATGGACAATGTTCCGTCCCCGCCTATAACAATGAGCGCATTTAAACGCAATTTTTTAAAATTTTTTACGGCGAGACTCGAAAGGTCTTTCGGACATGTTTTTCCGGCCAGCGGCTCGAGCGTATACGCAAAAGGATTGGCGATATTGCTTGTACCCAATATAGTTCCGCCCCTTGTCAGTATCCCGGAAACCGCCCCATCGGACAGAAGCATATGCCTGTCTTCAACAAGACCGGCGTATCCGTCGCGAAATCCTATAACCTGCCCGCCTTTTTTAAGCGCGCCTTTTGCCGCTGCCCGGACAACGGCGTTGAGTCCCGGACAATCGCCTCCGCCGGTAAGAATTCCGATGCGTTTATTTAACATTCCGCTTCCTTTGAAAATACCGTTTAGGGACAAATCAGATTATCAACAGAGCCCGTCATGTTTAAAGGAGACGACCAGAATCGAATCTATCACAGGCATTGTGCCGAATAGTATTTTTTTTACATATCTGAAAGTATAAAAGACTTGTTTTTTCCACGTAAAATACCGCCAGTCGGCATCTTTCGGATAAACACAGGCATAGCCGTCGTCATAGGTTATTTCCCCGCCGCGGATTACATTTGTAAGCGAACTGCCTATGGACACTATCGGGCCGATTACGCCTATTATCCCCTGAGCGTTTTCCTCCGTCCGCTCCCGCGCCGCAAGCAAAAACTTTGTCGCAGGCGAAAGCCGCTCAAAAGAACCCGGTATTATTTCTATTTCCGGCTCAAAACACCGCTTATATTGTTCCTGTTTTTCATGCGGCAAGTTTTGTATACGCCCCATTACGGCGTCTAAATTGTAGCCGGTCTCCTCAAATATCCGCGAGCATTCAGCAAGCACGGCCGGAGAAACCGCGGGAACAGAGGCGATTGGATGTTCCTCGGCAGGCTGTTGTGTATGCCGGCAAAACACCGGCAATTGCCGCAAAGCCGAAGAGTTAAAGCCCAAATCGTCGGCAGGCAGGGAATATCCGCGCTGCGCAAATACCGCAAGCAAAAAAACAATTAATTTCATTACACCCTCCAGCGTATTAATTTTTTAGCCGGGAGAACTCTGGGCTTTATTAACCCAGCCGGCCATGACTGTTCCCGCGAATACCGCCATAATAGGAGTAACCGGCAGTCTATATCTCATCTGGGAAACGCTTATTGCGTGGACAGCCGTTAAAACCAGCGGCGGAATAATAAGAATAAACCACTTCCGCCACAACTGTTTGTTAAACCACATCCCCATTATGAATAATACAAATAGCGGTAGTTCGGAAAACAGGGATATCAGCAAGAGTAACGTTTTATTGTGCGGCATTTGATGGTCCTGCCGCGGATAAAGCCGCCAAAACTGAAGAAGATTATCGGGAATAATGCCGGTTAAAAAGATTTTTGGATTAGTTTTTATGAATTCCAGCGATTTATGAATCATCACTTTGTCGCGCTCCGGTTCCGATGCGCTTTTAATTGCGGAATACCACTCCTGCCGTTTTAAGGCCATATCCGCGATATCGGTATTAAGCATGTTTTCTTTGTGAAAAACAGTGCCCAGCATAAGATTATATCCCCCGTGAAAATCAGGCGCGAACACGTTAAATATTTTGTAATTACGGTATGACCATGAAAGGGGAAGCACCGCTAAGCCTAAAATAAATAAAAAAGCGAATTTCGCGTTTTTGAAGGATAAATCGGCAAAAAAACGAAAAACACATACGGCTCCGGCAATCAAACCTCCGGTTGAGCGGATCAAGGTCGTTATTCCAAAAAGCAATCCGGCGGCTAATTTTTTCGCGCCGGTAGTATTATTGCCGGTTTCCAGCCATAAACCTAAAAGCAAAAAAACCATAAAAGGCGTTTCGGTCATAATTAAGCCGGACCAATAAATCAAGATGGGGTGCGCGGCCGATATCCAGGCGGAAAATACCGCCGGTTTTTCACCGAAGATATTTTTTGTTATCAGAAAAACCAGCAGGATAATAACGGACCCCAGCAATGCCGCAAACACTCTGCCGGTTTTTATATCTGGCCCGGAAATTTTATATACCGCCGCCAGCAAAAAAGGCCATCCCGGAGGATAGAATGACGTTAGCCTGCAGCCGCCGGTTTCATCGGCAACGCAGAACTGATTGTTTTCTGAGATTGATGAAGCAAGAGAATGATATCCCGCTTCGTCGGGCTGATTTTTATCAAGAGGAGCTAACGCCCAAAAACAGCGGAGAGAAAACCCCGCGAATAACGCCCCCAACAGAAAAATGCCGGTTTTTGTCAAGCGGCGGGATTTTTTATCCTGTATTTTATTATTGCCCAAAACACCCTCCAGCCGTCCCGCAAGAAATTTATTTTTTTCCCTTCCGCCCTGCTTCTGGGCGTATAAACTATAGGCACTTCGGCAAATTTGAAGCCAAGCCTGGCAAATTTACCCTGAAGTTCCCAATCAAAATCAAATCCGTTTGATTCCAGGGAAATACCGTTGAGCAGGTGTTTTTTAAATACTTTAAACATGGCGCAGCCGTCGCGGAAAGAAGTGCCGTAAAGCAGGTTGAAAAGTTTTGTATAAATAAATACGCCCAAATCGACCATGAAACCGTAAATTTTTTCCGCTCCCTTAAGCCGTTGAAATCTCCAATGTTCTTTTCCGTTGATCAAGCGGTAGCCTATTACAATATCCGCCGCATTGTTGAGATGCGGACGCAGCAGGTTCGGATAGTCGGAAATGCTGTATTCCAAATCTGCGTCCTGAAAAAACATGATATCGCCGGTTGCGATTGAAAAACCGGTTTTTATCGCGGCTCCGCGCCCGGCCGGCTTGGCCTCGTAAAAAATCCTAACCCCGGGATTTGCCTCAAATTTTTTGACGCTTTCCCTCGTGCCGTCGCTGGAATTGCCCTCTATAATTATAATTTCTTTTTCAATTCCGGGCATTGAAAAGGAAAGCAGGTTATTAAGAACCGTTTCCACGGTGGCCCGCTCATTATATACAGGGAGTATTATTGAAACTTTCATGGATTTTGAGGATTCTGTTTTATGTCAATTAAAACTGCCAACATAATTATATAAATAAATCGCGCGCGGCAGTGCGATATTTATATGCCTTTTTGGGTGGGTCCTGTCAACTCAGTTAAAGAGCCTGTTGCGAAAGTCTGCATAAACCTGTAAAAAAGTACTATAATACCCTCCG
>CAZFMJ010000090.1:0-9220 GCA_964520045.1 uncultured Elusimicrobiales bacterium
CGCCGTCGCAGACTTTCCTTTCTCTTTTGGCCGAAATTTCCGGCACCGCCGCGCAGAGGCTGGATTCCGCGGTGTCCGGAAGTCAGGTGGCGGTGCAGGATAAAACAGGCGGGAATTACTGGGATGGGTCGTCTTTCGCTTCCCCGTCCAGGGTATGGGGCGCGGCTTCCGGCGCCGAGCAATGGAGCTATGTCCCTTCCGGGATACATTTTGAAAACGGCAGGATTTATGAGATTACGGCCAGGGCAAGCGACAGCGCCGGAAATTATTCTGCGGTTTACGCCACCGCCGCCTTCATCTTTGACTCTTCCGCTCCCGCCGGGGGGATAATTTCTCCGCAGAACGGAGCTCAAGCGGTTTCCTTTGAAAGTATTTCCGGCACGGCCGCGGATGCGGGTCCCAATTCGGGCATTTCGCTCGTTGAAATAGGCGTTCAGCGCATAAGCGACGGAAAATGGTGGAATTTCTTTGCGCAGGCATGGTCTGTCCCTGTATTTTCCACCGCTGTAGCAGGAACATCAGCATGGTATTATTCCCCGGATGCGGCGCTAAAAGGGAATCTGGCTTCAGGCGAAGCATACCGCATATCCGTAAGTCCGTCGGACGCGGCTTATCCTCCGAATTCCGCCGTTATGGGCGTTTATGCTTCCACTTTCACATTTCTGGATATAATTCCGCCCGCGGCCGTATCGGATTTGACGGCGCATAGCGGCAATCTGCCCGGCACGATAGGGCTGTCATGGAGAGCTACGGGAGACGACGGCTTGTCGGGAATGATTCTGGTAGGGGAATATAGGGTAAATTATTCCACTTTTCCGGAGGCGTATTTCAGCACAGCCGGCGCTCAGGTTATGATATCCACCGGCATGGTTATGCCGGACGAAACTCACGGGCTGATGATAGACAGTCTGGCTCCGGGGGTGACCTATTATTTAAAAATCTGGCTTAGGGACGACGCCTCCAATTGGTCGGCCGCTTCAAATATCGCAGCCGTTGAGTCCTGCGGCGATCTGCCCTTCAAAATAATCGGACATATCAGGAAATCATCAGGCGAAGGGATAACGGGCGTTCTTGTCGAGGCTTATGACTCAGGGGGATCTTTACGGTCAAGCGCTTATACCGTGGCCGATGAAAGCGGGAGCTATTCGCTGGACGGCCTGCCCGCCGGGCTTTACAAAATACAGGCAAGCTGGATAGTCAATGATATCCTAAGCAGCGTGGCGAAAGATTCTGTCGCCATGGGATTGGCCGGCGTGGATTTTGATTTGGAAATAGGATACAGTCTGGCGGCGATTTCAGGGCAGGTGCAGGGGCTGGGCGTTGCCGGAAAAACCTCAGCGCCTGCATCAGCGGGCGGGGACGCTTGCGTGGAGCTTTTTCAGAAAGGCAAAAGAATAGTTTCGGCCCGGCCTTCGCGGGAAGGCAGATTCTCCATACCCAATCTTCTTCCCGGAAAGTATTCGCTCAGGGCGTATAACGGCGCCGAGTATACGGGTTTTTTTAATGTTCTGCTCGAGGGCGGCGGAAGTTATGAAGTACGGCTTGCATGGGACGCTCTTGCGGAGAATAAAGTTTACGCGTTCCCCAATCCTGCGCGCGGGCAGGCGGTGATACGGTTTGAAACAAGTCTTTTTCCGGTCGAGAAGCAGGTCGTTATTTTTGATATCGCCGGCGCGCTTGTGGCAAAGATAAGCGATGAGCAGATAGTTTCTCCGCGTCCGGGCGAATATCAGGCGGTATGGGACTTGAGGAATTCAAAAGGGGAAAAAGCCGCTTCGGGAATATATCTTTTTGAGGTAAAGGTCAGATGTATTCCCTGCGGCCAAAGCGGCAGAGTGGTTAAGAAACTTGCGGTGATAAGATGAGAAGAAGGTAGACGGGAGATGGTAGATGGTAGACGGAAAAAGAGAACAGAAACAGGGGAAAGAGGATGAATATGGAAGACAGGAAAGGGTTTGGTTTCTTCTATGCTGTTTCACCTTTTACCCTCTACCGTCTCCCATTTACCATCTTTTTAGGAGAGTGATTATGAAATTTATGACATTTTTTGTTTTGTTCTCGGTTTTTCAGGGATTTTTCAGCCAATGCGCTCAGGCCGGGAATTTGACCGCGCAGGGAATTTATGTCGCTGACATGTCCGGCCTTCCCAGAACCGCGTTCTCCAACAGCGAAAGAATTGTTTTGCGCCAGAGCGTTTACAACCCGGTCTCAAGCAAAAATAAAGTCAATTTTAAATTCACGATATATGATCCGCGCAATACTTCGGTGTTTATACATTCGGGAAATGCCGCTCCCGGAAGCATAGGCCAGGCGCAGTCGCAGGTGGCCGGAACCCCGATATCGCAGTTTTACACCACCCCCGGTTATTATAAGCTTGCGGCGGAAGCCGAGCTTGACGGGGAAATACTGAGGCAGGAAATAAGTTTTATGGCCTCTTCGCCGAATATAATACTTACGTATCCGCCTAACGGCGCCAGAAATCTTGCGGACAAACCGCTTGTGTTCAGATGGACGGCAAGCGGGGCCACCAGATACAAGGTAACCGTGGGCAATGACAGCTCTTTTTATAATTCCGTATTTTCGCAGGAAAGCAGCGGAGAGAGTTATCTTAACTATCCTGAAATCGTGTCCGATCCGCGGCAGAATCTGGTTTCAGGCCAGGTTTACTACTGGAAAGTCGAAGGTCTTGATTCTGCCGGAAATAAGGTGGCTGAAAGCGGAGTCCCTTTCAGTTTCTCGGTGCAGCCGCAGGCGGCTTCGCAGTCAAGGAATATCGCCGTGGTGTTTTTGGACGTCGATTCGCAGACGATCGATTTCAGCAGGCCCGTTCCGTTCAGAACGCTGATAAAAAATCAGGGCACGACGAGCGAAAGCAATATTTCGGCAAGGTTCAGCCTGGGAGGCATGCCCGCCTCAGGCTCGCCCGTCCTTATTCCCGCCCTTGGTCCGGGAGAGCAGAAGGATTTGTCTTTTACGGCGTTCCTTCCTCAGGATCAGCAGGAAGGGCTGGCCGTAGTCTGTATTGATGTTTTTGACGACAATGTTTCCGACAACTGTAAAAGCAGGCTTGTTTCGCGCAAAGCATCCATAACGGGAGGCGCGGCCGGCGCGGGCAGAACATTAAGCCCGCAGGAACTTTGGGAAATATTAAAAAAACGTCTCGGCGCGGATGCCGCCGATGCTTTGGCCGGCTATGACTTAAGTTCGCTTACATGCGACGGGTGTCAGGGAAGCGAGCTTAACGATTTGATAATTTCTCTTCTTTCCGGGGATTCGCAGATAGCGTGGTCGAATCTGCCTCAGCTTAAAGAAGTTCCGGGGCAGACAGGCGGCGGCATTCCGGGAATTTCTCAGGCGTTTCAATCCGCCGCCGAGCCGGAAACCGGAGCCGGTTCGTTCCTGCTTTCGCTGGATGTTCCCGATTCGCCGCCCGTGGCCGTTAAAAAAAAGGGGGAAATGCTGGATGAATGGTACGGCATGACTATGGCGTTTCCTTCCAAGAACGTAAGAACCATGATCATAAACAATCAAAAGGAATGGAAGAAGCTGTGGGCGATAATAGCGAAAGACGAAGCGCCGGGCATTGATTTTAAAAAATTCATGGTGCTGGGGCTTGTGGCGGGCAGGAACGAGAACGCCGTGGAGATCAAGATTCTGGAAGTCCAGCCCCTGGCGTCAAAAGTCATGGCAAGGTATTACGTGATAGAAGCTCCCCAGACCCATGAATTGAAAGGCCAGGCTTACAGGCTTAAGCTGGTTGAGCTAAACGATAAAGAAGTGGAGTTTAAAAAGCTTAATCCTGAAGAATGAATAAAGAAGGTAGATGGTAGAAGGGAGACGGTAGACGGGAGATGGAAGAAGCAGCAGTATTTAAGAAGGCGGTCAGTTATCGGCGGCCAATGCCGCCAGTCGAAACTGAAAACTAGCAGCTTGGAATTAGCATGGCGACCGAAATCTGGAGGCTGAAAACCGGTAAAGTTCAGTCAAAAAAAAAAGGAGAAAGTAAATGAAAATGAAAATGATGCAGTGCGCGGCTGTAGCGGTGTGTTTTGCGTTTATAGCCGCTCTAACCGCAGCAGTCCCCTCAACTGCGCAGTCTGCGCAAAAAACTGCCGCGATAGTCACGTTCGTAAAAGGCAAAGTTGAGGTCAAGCGCGCAGGGAAGCAGGAGTTCGAGGAATTGACGGCCAGCAGTATGCTTTACGAGCGCGATGAAGTCAGGACCTCGGCTCAGGCGCAGGCCGCCCTGGCGCTTACGGGAGGCGCTGAAGTACGGCTTAATGAGAACTCGCATTTTAAGGTTCCTTCCGGCAAGAAGCGGGGAGAGGAAGTCAACCTGAGCATGGGGCAGATATGGACGAGGATGCTCCACAAAATGGCCAAGCTTAAGGTCCGCACGCCGACCGCCGTAGCCGCGGTCAGAGGGACCGAGGCTGATATCGAGACGCGGGAAATAATGACGGTCAAGGTGTATGAGGGGCATGTAGACCTCAGCAACAGCAAAGGAACGCAGTCTCTTAAAGCCGGACAAATGAGCCAGGTCTCCGGAGCCGGCGCGGCGCCTTCTCCTGCAAGAGACATGCAGCCCGGCGAAAAAGGCACATGGCAGGAAGGCATAACGATTGAGAATGTCAACGAGTTTGTTGATAAGCTCAACGCCGCCTCGGGGATAAAGGGTAAAAAGACGCTTGAGCTGGACATAAAAAAAGAGGGAGGGGAAAGTAAAAAAGTAAAAGTCGAACTGGATAAAAAATAAATCGGAATGTAATTGCCTGCCCACTCCCTTCCCTCTCCCTCAGAGGGGGAGGGAAGGGACGGGGGGCTTTCCGAAGGATCTGAGCAGCCGGCAGAAAGACGGATTTGCACTTGGAGCTGGAATTTTAAGTTAAGGATTTTTCATCTGAGTTGTGTGTTTTGAGTTTTGAATTTAGGATTTTGAGTTTTACGCTTTTTGCGGTCAGGGAGGACTTATGAAAATTTACGGCAAATTTAAATTGTTTTTATCAATGGCCGCCGGTCTGATTTTATGGTCCGGCTCGTTGTTTTGTTATGCCGCGGGCCCCGGCACTTCTTCCGCAACGTTTCTTAAGCTTGGTTTCGGCGCAAGGCCTCTTGCCATGGGCGAGACTTATGTCGCGCTTGCGGACGATGTCTCAATGCTTCACTATAATCCGGCCGGGCTGGCCATGGGTACCGCGGAGCGCAAAGGATACCAGCTGCTTGTTTCTCATGCGCTCCACATACAAGACATCAGCCTTTCCCAGATAGGGCTTCTGCACAAGGGGTTCGGCCTTTCTTTAACTTATCTATCGGTAGGCGGCATTGAGGCGCGCACTTCGGACACCGCTGTTCCCGAAAGCATGTTTTCAGCTTCTGATTTTGCATTCGGAGCAAGCTATGGAAGAATGATCTCCGGTTTGGGGGTCGGCATTAGCGGCCGCATAGTGCGCCAGAGCATAAGAAATCAGAGCGCCGGAGCCTTTTCGGCTGACGCCGGAGTTCTATACAGATTTTCCGGCTGGCCTGTTTCGGCAGGGGCAAGCCTGTGCAATGCGGGCACGAAAATAAAATTTGACGAGGAAGGCTATCCGCTCCCGTTTGTTATCCGGGCCGGAGCGGCTGTGCACCTGCAGGGCGGGGTGCCGGCCGTAATAGGTCTTCAGGCTGATTTTCCGCGCGACTCATCCGTTATCTTCAGGGCTGGACTTGAGTATTTGGGATTCGGACCGTTTGCGCTGAGGGCCGGATATATGACCACTTCGGCTTCCAATAGGACCGCAGTGCTGGGCAAGAGCCTTGGAAGCGCTGTTTCGGGAATTTCCGAATTCTACGGGGCTTTTATGGGGATAGGATTTAAGTTTAAGACGGTGGGAGTAGATTATGCCCTGCTCCCGTACGGAGAATTGGGAAGCAGCCACAGATTTTCGCTGGGAGTCAAGTTCTAAAAGAGGGTAGACGGGAGAAGGTAGACGGTAGACGGAAAAATAAAGAACGGGATTGGAAAACATGACGGGGAAGCGGATAGTAGATAGCGGAAAGTGTGGTTTTGAATTTTTAGTTTAGGATTTGGAGTTTTGAGCTTGCAGTTTTTGTGGCAGGAAAAATAGACAGACGAAAGAGGAAATTAGACGGGGAATCTTGGATGGTGGAGGGCCGTTTTACCTTCTACCGTCTCCCATCTACCTTCTTCTGGGAGGTCTTATGAAAAAACTATTTTTAATTTTATCATCGTTAATCTTAATGGGAGGAGGCGCGGCATTAGCCGACCCTCCGAATCTGCTTACCTATCAGGGCCGTCTTAAGCAAAATAATCTTCCCGTCAGCGGAATAAAGTCCGTTGAAGTGTTCCTGTGCCCGACCGGCCTTACAGGCGATCCGGGATGCGTGTCGACTTCGGCGCAGGATATTTATGTGTCAAACGGGCTTTTCAGGTCTACTTTCACAGTTCCTTCAAGCGTGAACCTGACTACCGGAGACTGGTACCTTGAGATAAAAGTTGCGGGGACAACGCTTTCTCCAAGGGAAAAGCTCACAAGTTCGCCTTATGCCCTGCATTCGGGCACGGCGGCGTATGCCTATTCTCTTGCGTCAAAGGACGGCGCATCAATAAGCATATCATCAAGCATGGTCGTGGCCGGAGAAGTGCATGCCGTGAAATTTTTCGGAGACGGCTCTGCCTTGGCGGGCGTTACCGCAACCGGCGCTGTTTTAAAGACGGGCGATTACATGAGCGGACAGCTTACGCTTTTGGGTTCGTCCCTTACGGTTGCCGGCAAAGACGCTTCGGGATACAGCCTGTATTTAAGTTCCGGGCTTTATATGCCGGATGGCACGGTAAATGCAGGGCTTGTATCGGCTTTAAAATTTGTGGGCGACGGATCTTTGCTTACGGGAGTGCAGGCTACGGGCATAGCAGATGGAAGCGTTACAAGCGCAAAGATAGCGGATGCAACCATACTAGAGCAGGATTTCAGTTCTCAGGTGTCGACCGGAATAATAAATACCGGCCAGTTTGGCGATAATCGTGTTTTGATAACCACCGGAGCTTTGACGGGTGTTCTGCCGGTAGATAAAGGCGGCACCGGCGCTTCAACTGCCGCAAATGCCCGCGCGAGCCTTGATGTTCCGTCAACGAGCGGAGCAGGCGCTTCAGGAACATGGGGCATCGGCATAACAGGAAATGCCGGCACGGTAACAAGCGGTGTTTATACCACTGGTTCTTATGCCGATCCTGGATGGATGACCTCTCTGTCCGGCGCAAAAATAACGGGGTTATTTAACGACAATCAAGTATCAATCACCACGGGCGCGGTGACAGGCGGAAAGTTTGGCGATGATAAGGTGGCTATTTCAGCGGCAGGCGTTACTTCGGGACTGTTCGATACCGCGCGCATACCCAACCTTGATGCGGGGAAAATAACGTCAGGCGCTTTTGATACTGCAAGAATCCCCAGCCTTGACGCTTTAAAAATAACCTCAGGTAAATTTGACGGCGAGCGGATAGGCCAGCAGGTGATAGCGTCTACTCATATAATTGACGGGGCGGTTACCGATGCCAAAATAGCCGGTATGGACGCCTCAAAATTGTCGGGGACTCTGGCTAATGCGCGGTTGGATGTCTCATCCGTTACATTGCAGGGGAATATTTTCAACGGCAGCAGCCAGCTCGTCCAAATGACTTCAGACGGCAAACTTCCTTCTGTGAGCGGAATAAATCTTACTGAACTCAGCGCGGATAAATTATCCGCCGGAACGGTAAATTCGGCGCGGGTATCAGGCGCCTATGCCGGCATTAGCGGCGTCGGAATTCTTTTTTCCGGCGCATGGAATGCGGACAAGATAGGAACGGTATTCGGCGGCACAGGCAAAGATACGTCAGGCTGGAGCGGTATAGTCAAGGTAAGCGGCGGGGATTGGGCACCCGTTGCAAAGCTGGCCGATAGCGATGTGAATCTTACCACTGCCGCAATAGCCGGCGGCAAATTTGACGATAATAAAGTCGCGATAACCACCGGCGCCATAACCGGCGGATTATTCGGCAATGACAAAGTGGCTATTTCGGTCGCAGGCGTTATTTCCGGCAAGTTTGACGGAGAGCGGATAGGTCAGGAGATATTGGTATCAAGTCATTTGGCGCTTTCTGCGGGCATAACAAAGGCGCAGATATCGGATACGGGCGCATGGAACGTGGCCGAGATACCGGGTCTGCCGGCGTCGCAGATCACTTCCGGGATATTCGATGATAACAAAGTCGCGATAACAACCGGCGCCATAACCGGCGGATTATTCGGCGATAACCGGGTGGCAATCTCGGCGGCGGGGGTTATTTCGGGACTGTTTGATACCGCGCGCATACCCAACCTTGATGCGGGGAAAATAACGTCAGGCGCTTTTGATACTGCAAGAATCCCCAGCCTTGACGCTTTAAAAATAACCTCAGGTAAATTTGACGGCGAGCGGATAGGCCAGCAGGTGATAGCGTCTACTCATATAATTGACGGGGCGGTGATAGACGCCAATATTGCCGGTATGGATGCCGCCAAATTAACCGGCACGATAGACGGTCTTAGACTTAATGCATCGTCTGTCACAATGCTCGGTCCGACGCTTGAAGCGGTTGAGATACCCAATTTGCCTGCCAATAAGATAACCTCCGGCGAGTTTGACAGCATTCTGCTGGCGAACTCGTCGGTAACTAAAATGGGAAATGAGTTTAATGCCGCAAATAAATTGCTTCGGCTTAATGGCAGCGGATATGTCCCGATTTCACAGATATCAGATATAACAAATGCGCAAATCGGCGTAGCCGCCGGGATAGTTTATTCAAAACTTGATATCGCAGGTTCAGTAACAAACGCTGATTTGGCGGGGGGAATAATTGATACCAAGTTGAATGCTATAACAACCGCCGGCAAGGTTGACGGTTCGGCATTAACTTGGCTGGCGAATATTCCTCAGGGCGCTGGATATGTGCCTAACCTTAATATTGATGTTTCCTCGGTTACCAAGCTGGGACCCACCCTTGAAGCTGGTGAAATACCTTCGCTTGACGCTTCAAAAATAACATCGGGTAAATTTGATGGCGAGCGGATAGGTCAGGAGATATTGGTATCAAGTCATTTGGCGCTTTCTGCGGGCATAACAAAGGCGCAGATATCGGATACGGGCAAATGGGAAGCCGGCGAAATACCAGATCTATCAACTGCAATAATAACCTCGG
>CAZFMJ010000091.1:0-8989 GCA_964520045.1 uncultured Elusimicrobiales bacterium
TTGTTGTTCTTTGTCGGTAAATAATTATTCCTGCTCACCACTTTCTTTCCCGTTTTTTCTTCCAGGTCCAGCCGCGCTTTTTTTGCAATGCCGCCGCCTTTTTTCCCGGCAACGGCATTTTCAATCATACCGGTGGCCGCCATAGTTTCAGCTATCTGGCGGGTGGAGAGCTCGGCCAAAGCGGTAAAAATGAGTTCCGCTTCGCTCATGTGATCGCGCAGGTTCTGGGTCTTTAAGCCTTTGATGTCTTTATGTTCCTTTACCGTTATGTCAGACCATTCCTGATGGATAATGTTGGTTAATATCGCGTATTCTTCTTCTTTTGTAATTTCGTGGTCTTTCCAGTAGTCAGTCAGTTTGTTCCGAGTTTCCTGTCCCATCATGCGCTGTTGTATCCATTTCTGGCTTCTGCCGTGCTGCTGCCAGTATTGGCGGGCCCGGTCCAGCGACTTCGCGGGGTCCGCCATGTCCTGCAGGCGCTCATAGCCCACCTTTGCAAGCCAGAGTTTTATCGGTTCAGCTTTTGGGCTTGGCACGGATTGTATAAGGCGAAGAAGGGTTTCGGGATTTGCGACGTCAGTCAGATATCTTTTGCCGTCTGCCGCTTCCAATTTCAGTAGGTGACAATTTGTCACCGACTGACTTCCTTCTTTGGAAAGCCGTTCTTTAAGCTTATTCCAGTACTTTCTGGCTGCCTGATAATTTGTTTGCTGAATCAGCGCCTGTATAATATCCACAACTGAGAAATACCATGTTTCGGTTTTTTTATCGTAAATCCTGCGTATTTTAAAATTCTCAAAAACAGCTAATGTGTTCTTCATATTACTCCTCCGGCTTTTCGCTGTGAGACTGCAAATTTGCCGCCGCCCCGGCGGCCGCGCAGGAATCTCCTCTAAACAGCTTCGGCGCTGTGCCCGCCCAGCTTCCCGAATTTCTGATTTTCAATCATTAAGACTTAAAGCCGCGTCCCCCCCAAAAAAAATATCCAGCCCTGCTTCAGAATTTTACGGCTGCCAGACAGCTTCCGGTGTAAGCTGAAAATTCAAGAACCTTCCCATCCTCCCGATAACTAAAAAACTAAACAACGTCCCCCCCCTGCTTCTTTTAAAAAGTCGCCTACTTTCCCCTGAGAATGATTATCTCTTATGAACGAATCGGTCATTTTAGCCTTTCCTAAATGTAGAATTGGTGTAAGGGCTTGATTCTTGAATCGCGCGCGCTCGAAAAGACAGACTGCATCTTCCCTTCACTTAATTTTATTAAATCTATGGCAAACTTGCACGATAGAATATCCCATACTTCCCCGCCGACAACTTAATGTTGGGGTGAAACTTGAGATTTTGGTTTTATTCAACTGACGGGTTGGGGTCGGATTGAGCATTTGAAGGCGTGGAGAAGGGGTTATTCTGCGTTTTTACAGCAAGCGCGACGGCAAATCCCGCGACGGAAAGAAGCGAGGCGGCCATGAACACCGATTTATAGCCGTAAACGGCCCAGAGCGCTCCGCCTAAAGCCGGCACGGTCATTGAAACGGCGTGGTCTATCGTAAGTCCGAGAGAAAGGGTGGGTGCGATATCCGATTTATGCTCCGCAATTTTATTGAGGTATGTAGTGCGCGCTATGCGGGCGGCGAACATAAGATTGTCGAGAATAAACAACGCGTAAAGCAGATACTTGTTCGCCGAGAGAGCAAAGCCGGCGCAGATAAAGACCAGAATGACCGCGTCGGCGATAAACATCCTGCGTTCGCCGAATCTGTCGACTACTATACCGAAGGCCTGCCGGAAAATCACTCCCAGGAAAGAAGCGGTGAGCATCAAAGCGGCCATGACCGCGGGACTTACGCTGTAAACCGTGACCAGCACCCATGGCGCGAAAGTCAGGAATATCTGTTTGCGCCCTCCGAAAATGATGTTTAAAAGATAGTAATATTTATATTTTTTGCGGAAAACAAAACGTTTTCCTCCCGGCGCGGCGTCATCCGGGCCGATCTTGACCCGCGCGAACATAAAAGCCGATGCCGCCGCCGCAAACGCCGCTATCAAAAACGAAGCCGGGTAAATTCCCGGTCCCGCCGCCTTTGCTATGAGCCAGAAGATGCCCGCTCCCGCTATTGCGGCCAAATTGCTCATTCCGCTTATCTGGCCCAGACGGCGTCCATGGCGTCCGTCTTTTGCCAGACGAAGCCCCATTACGCTTTCCACCGTCATGAAAAGATGCCCCCCCATGCTCCAAAAGAGCATCCAGACAGTCATCATGGCCAGCGAAGGAGAGAGAAATCCGAGTCCGAAAATTCCCACGGCCGATAACAGCCCCGTAATGACCGCCCATGAACGCATGGGCAAAGCCGCCAGCAGGCCGGTGACGAATATCATGCTGAAGCCCGGAAATTCGCGCGGAAATTCCAGAAAACCGCGCTCGCCCGCCGACATATGGAATGTGTCGTTAAGATAGTTATTGAAAGCTGTTGAAAAAATGCCGGCATTTATGCCCAGAAAAAATACTCCGGCCAGAAAAGCCTTAAGCACCGGGTCGGCCCCGTGCCAGCGGTTAAGCAGACTGCGCATTCGGATATTATCGCAAAAAACAACAAAAAATGCTCTGATAACTCGAATGGTTGTAAAAAGGAGTTTCTGCCGCTATGATATAATACCTGTATCAAGACGGTATCCGGCGGACGTGCCAGAATATGAACGAAAAAATATCCAGCGCAGATGTGATCGTTATCGGAGGAGGGCCCGCCGGCATTATGGCGGCGGGCCGGGCAGGCGAACTGGGGGCGCAAACCGTTCTTATTGAAAAAAACCCCGGCTTGGGGATAAAACTTCTGCTTACCGGTGGCGGCAGGTGCAACGTTACCAACAGCTCCGGCATAAAAGGATTTATTGAGGCTTTCGGCAGGAACGGGAAGTTCCTTTACGGAGCGCTTAACGTATTTTCAAACGAAGATTTAATAACCTTTTTGAACTCGCGCGGGGTTCCCACGCGCGCCGAACCTGACGGAAAAATATTCCCTTCGGATGACAGAGCGCAAAGCGTTCTTACGGCGCTGACCGGCTATTTGCGCGGCGGCAAAGTGAATGTCGCCTGCGGGTCGCGGGTCTCCGGCATTTTGCCGGGGAACGGCTCAAAAATAGAAGGTGTTGAACTTTCGGACGGCGGCGTTGTCCGCGGTAAAAAAATAATTATAGCTACGGGCGGAATGTCTTATCCGAAAACAGGCTCCACGGGCGACGGATACGCCTTGGCAAAGCAATGCGGGCATACCATAGTTGAGCTCAGGCCGGGGCTTACAGCTCTTGAATCCGGAGAACCGTTCATAAAAGATCTGCAGGGGCTGACGCTTAAAAATATAACGATTGCGGTTTTAATCAACGGAAAAAAGGCGGCGGAGGAAAAAGGCGATTTACTGTTCACTCATTTCGGAGTATCGGGGCCGAAGCTTCTCGTTTTGAGCCGGATCGCGGCGGACGCGCTTCTTGACGGCGGTAAGGCGGAGATTTCCTTAAATCTGGTTCCGGAGCGGACGGCGGAGGGATTAACTTCGGCCATTCAGAAGTATTTCTCCGATAACGGCGCAAGAATGTTTTCAAGTTATCTGAAAACCATCTTGCCTGATTCGTTGGTTTCCGTGTTTGCGCTCCGATGCGGCATAGACAGCTCCAGACAATGCGCTTCAATTACATGCGCGGAACGCGGAAAAATAGCCGGGATGTTTTGCGATTTCAGGATACGTATAACCGGTCCGCGTCCCATAGAGGAGGCTGTTGTCACGCGCGGGGGCGTGAATTTAACCGAAATAAATCCCCGGACAATGGAGTCCCGTATTATGCGCGGGCTTTATTTTTGCGGAGAGGTTATGGACCTTGACGGTATTACCGGCGGCTATAATCTGCAGGAAGCCTTTTCCACCGGATATCTTGCCGGCCAGTCGGCGGGCGCCGGCGTGTCTGAGTAATTGTTCTTAGGGATTTCATTCGAGGGCGGAATCCAGATCTTTTTTTTCTATCCCCGCGGATTCGCAGATCTTTGTTTTAAGCTCTTCCGTTATGTCTGATTTATCAAAAGTGTCTGAAAGCACCGCGCCGAATAAGACAGGATCGATCTCATGTCTCCGGCATAGTTCCGTAAGCTCTTTTCCGGTAAGCTCGCGGAGTTTATAAGACACGATCTCGCCGAGCGTCTGCTTCCAGCCTCCGTCGAAAATTCCGGCCACGGCGCAGGTAAACCATGCCAGAGCGGCCAATTCAAGGCATTGAGCCGAAGCCGAAATGGATTTTTTTGTTTTCGCGTATATAGCCGTGGCGTGAATCTTATTATCCGACATTTTCCAAAGCCATTCTATTTCGGCCTTCGCGGTCATTTTTGCCGGAGCCGCGGATATGCGTTTTATATGCAGTTTCCCGAACTTAGCTATAGCCTTCCGGATGATTCTGGCTGTTTCCTGCTCTGAAACTCCTAATAGTTCCGTTATCTCCGGCTTTGATTTGCCTTCCTCGATCCATTGCAGAATGCCGCGCAGTCTGCAGTCTTCCACCATTTCCAGATCCGGTCCGCAATGATACATTTTTCTGGCTATCAGCCAGCCGAAACCGGCGTAATTTTCCCGTTCAATGCCCTTTTTGTCCAGTTCCCCGGCAAGGCGTATGAGCCCGTTTCGCAAATCTGATTTTATCTCTGATTCATTTCTGTCAAAAACGTCCGCCAGCTCTTTGCCGCGCTTTTGAAACATCAGCCTGCCGACCAGAACATTGCGCTGGGCGTCATTTTCAAGGTTTTGAACGGCCGAGAGCATTTCGTTGGCCATATCCCGCACTATTTCCGCGTCGGCGGGATTTTCAGCGGCATATTTTGATTTTATCCGCTCGATATCAGCCTTATCCATCAATCTGTTTTCTTCGTCTTCTTGAGCGGCGGGGCGTATCCGTATGCATCTGTAATTATCTTTGATTAAATCAAGATATCTGCGGTTGGCTGCCGTTATAACCGCGGCTTCGAAAGACTTGTCCGGCCTGCCGGCCTTTTTGCCGAGCGTCTCCAGTCCCGCCAGGAAAGCGTCCTCAAACACGTCTTCGGCGTCGGTTTCCAGAACATTTGACCGCGCAGTATAAAGATAGCCGGTAACAACATGTTTTGAAAGCTTGTATAACTCTTCGGCCGCGGACTTGTCGCCGCCGGCGTATTTTAATGCCAGTTCATTTATCATTTCGGTTAATGTCATATAAACAAAAGTATATCAAAGTATCTGATGCGTCCGGAAATCTTCCTTATTCCGTTATATTTATTTTTTGCCATTTTCCGGATTGAAACCTGATGATAAAAATCGAAGCCAGCGTAAAGGTATAAAATATTCCCCATACCCACGTATAAATAAACGGCGCATGAAGAACATTTAAAATAACATACACGCCCGGCACGAACAGTCCCCATGCGCATAAAGACGCCATGAGCATCTGGAATTTCGTGTCTCCGGCGCCTCTTATCGCGTCGGAATAAGTGAAATTCAGCATATCGAAGAAGACGAAAACCGCGATTACTTTCATCAGCGGATAAGCGTGCAAAGCTATGGCGGACATGTCGGGCGAGTCCGCTTGGCCGAAAAGCTTTAACAATAAGCCTGGCGCAAAAAAGAACAGAAACGACAGCGCCAGCGTGTAAGGCACCGCAAGCTTAAGCGCGCTGCGCACAATTGTAAAAGCGGTTTCTTTTTTACCCCGGCCTATATACTGGCCCGTAAGCGTCTGCACGGCCATTCCCACGCCTATCAGCGGCATAAATGCCAGAGAATCTATCGCCAGCGCTATATTATTGGCGGCAAGTATATATTTATCGGTGTTCCCCACCAGGAAAATGAATACCGTAAAAGAGGCCATATCAAGAAAAAAACTTACGCCGTTAGGCGCCCCGTATTTAATAATCTTGCTGAACAGCGGCCTGTGAAAACCCAGCAGTCTTCCTGTTCTGAACACTTTGCGGTTTTTCGGCGAAAAAACAAGACAGCCGTATGCCGCGGTCATTACGGCATTGCTTATTATGAATGCTATGGCGGCTCCCCGTATTCCCATCTCCGGAAAAGCGCCCGCTCCGAAAATCAGCAGATATGACAAAACCACGTTTACGGCATTTCCGGCGATATTGACAAACATCGTTACGGCTGTTTTTCCCTGTCCCGTAAAAAAAGAGGATAATGCGCCGTTTATGGCGGAAAACCCTCCGAATACGGCGAGTAGAGTGTAATATTGAAGCTCCAGTATTTTAACTTCGGGCGCGTGACCGGAAGCGGAAATAATCCATCTGCCGAGCGGAACGGTGCAGACTATCAGAAACGAGGAGATAAATGCTATCCAAACCCCCTGCCACAGGGCCACTGTGAGTCTCGCGTAACGCCGTCCTCCGTAAAACTGGGCTATGAAAACATTGGTGTAGGAAGTCAGTCCCAAAAAAAAGCACACTATCGTGAAGTTTAAAATGCCGGCCGGCACGGCGGCGGCTATGGCCTCTGCGCTGTGCCATGAAAGAAAAATGCGGTTTACAAACATCATGACCGAGTATGACGCCGTGGACAGTATCAGCGGATAGGCGAGCCGCCACAGTTCCTTAACCCCGCCTTCTTCCTTTTCAAATTTATCCGCCATATAATAATTTTATGTTCCGCGCATTTTTAACACGCGATGAAAGAATAAAATAAAATTCCGTTCCACGCGCGGGTTCTGCGGTCCTTCTTTTTTTAAACTTCGGCCTATTGAGAATCAGGGCTTAAGACACTTGCGGCGTCAAGATGGTTTAAAGTCTGATGGAATCAGGCCGTTTTTCCGGCGGATTATGCCCGCGGTTTTATTTCAGGCGCACAAAATCCGCATGGGGCTGCTGCGAAAAAAGGAACAGAAGCAGATAATCTTTAAGCTGTCTTGTCAGAAGGAAATTCTCCCGCACATGTTCTCTGCCGTTTGAACCGAGCTTTGCGGCGTAAGCCGGCTCGTTCAAAAGCCGTTTAAGCCAGTATGCGGCGCCGTCCACGGAATGAACGAGTATGCCGGAATATTTATGGGTTATCTGAAGAGGTATTCCGCCGACCGCTCCGGCGATAACCGGCTTTGCCTTCCAGAGCGCCTCGGAGACGGTAAGTCCGAACCCCTCGCGCAGGGATTTCTGGAATATCACGCTGGAAACCCTTTGGATGGCGTTTATCTCAATGTTGCTTGTCGGAGGAAGACTTTTGATCATTATGTCTTCGTCTCCGCGCGCCGTTTCTTTGATCTCCTCAAGCACCTGCGCGCCTTCGGGGTCGTCGTCGGCGGAACCGCCTACGAGAAGAAGTCTTGCGTCCGCGTAAGGCTTTACCTTTTTGAAAGCCTCTATAACGCCTTTCGGGTCTTTCAGCCTGTCGAATCTGGACACCTGAGTGACAAGAGGCTTGTCCAGCGGGATGTCAAGCCGGTCCATTACCGATTTTATCTCTTCCGGGGACAATTCCCTGTTTTTATCGCTCAAGGGGTCTATGGAAGGCTGGATAAGAGCCTGCGGAATGTTGAGCTGCTGGGAAAACCCCGGCGCGGAAAAAACGCATGCGTCGTATTTATCGACGTACGGTTTAAGGAAACCCCACACCTTTTGGTCGGGTTTGGAAACGTCTATGTGGCATCTCCACAGCCACCTGCCGCCCAGTTCGCTCCGTTTTTTAACAAGCGCCGCCGGCTGTGGATCATGGATAAACACGATATCGGCGGAAAGATCAAGACGGCTCAGATTATCGTCGTTTGTCTCTTCATAGATCTGATATTCGCGGGGCTGTATGTCCTGGGGAGTCCCGTGCAGGGCGTTGTGAAATTTTTTCGTGAGCGCATAGAAGTCTTCCCCGCCCTTTATCACTTCCCATCTGACGTTAAGCCCCAGTTCCGCCATGAGCGGAACCATGCGGTTTAATATTTCGGCGACCCCTCCGCCTACGGCGGTGGAATTGACATGGACGACGGATTTGCCTTCCAGATGCCGCGCGATAAGGCGGAGCTCCTCTATATTGTGGATTCCGGTTACGCCGCTGTATTCTTCAAGACGCGGCATTTTCCGTCTCCGATATTTTTTCCTTCACCATTGAAATTATCCTTTTGCGTAGATTTTCAAGCGTAAAAGAATAGGGATCCAGACCGGCTGTTTTTGACGCGAGGTCTTTGTCTCCTAGCTGATTTTCAAACCAGTTGGAAAAATCATTCACTCCCTGCGGGGGCCTCAGC
This sequence comes from uncultured Elusimicrobiales bacterium, assembly GCA_964520045.1. Taxonomy (GTDB): domain Bacteria; phylum Elusimicrobiota; class Elusimicrobia; order Elusimicrobiales; family CAZFMJ01; genus CAZFMJ01. The sequence continues at coordinate 8,232 of CAZFMJ010000091.1, forward strand.
CTTGATTCGAACATGTGCAGATAAACGCTTGAAACGCTTACCTGCGCGAGGCAGCCGGCAAATTCCGGCAGGCTGTAAGCCTCGTACCGCGTCGCTATGGAAAACCGGACCGCGCGCATAAAGGGAAATTCCCTGCCGGCCGGCGCATCGCGTCCCGCTCCGTGATCTTTTATGTGCGCGGATATCCTGTCGTCAAGCGCTACCCGTATGTCCTCTATGGAATTATATTTCACTATATCTATCGCGGACAGTTCTTCCCCTAGCCGGTCTTCCTGAAGCGTGTGCGTAACCCAGTATGCGAAATCATTCGCGGCTTCGGGGATAAGGGTCTGATGCTGTTTTAAAAATCTGTGCGTATGCTGATATATCACCGATTCCGGAACTGTTTTTATGCCGTCCAGCAGTTTGGAAAGACTGGGAGCTTTTAATCCCGTCATGAAAACCAGATTTTGTCTGGTATAAAATCTGAATGGTTCCTTGGCTTTCAGCATAACCCTTTTTTTATCCTTTTTGCTCCGCTGAATTTTTCGCGGATATACCCGAGGAAATCGTCGATCCGGCGCTGGTCTTCAAGATAATATCCCGCGGACGAGGATTTCCTAAATCCTATGCGCACACCCAGTCCTCTTTTTTGAACTATTTTAAACATATCTTCATCCGTTCTGTCGTCCCCGATTACCACGGGATACGGATATCCCAGTTTCTTCATAAGATGCGAAAGGGCTTTGCCTTTATCCCATGAGATATCGGGCACGGCT
>CAZFMJ010000092.1:0-8952 GCA_964520045.1 uncultured Elusimicrobiales bacterium
GGAAGAAAGATCGGGCGAAGTGGAATGGGCTTGACTGGCTCGTTCATATCAGGGGTGGTTGGGTGGTGAGGAAATCGATGCCTATCGGAGCAGGCAGTCCGGGAACGGCCCTATTGAGCCGATATTTTATTTCAGGGTCCGGCTTGTATCCGCGTTCCTCCAGCAGCCGGACGATGGTTTTGTATTCTTCCCCTGTGATTTTCTCTGGATTGACTGCGATATCTATGTCAATAGAGCCTATGTGTCGAAACGGCGCAGATTGTGCCCCAAATCCGGCAGCCGGAGGTGCTGTTGGATTTTTTGAAAGTAAAAAATATGGCCCCCAGCCGCCTATCAGCACAAGGCATTCCCTATATTCGCCGAGAATTGTCATCACCTCTAAAAGGACGGACTTTGAGGACTCCGTTATGGCAAGGTCATAATCAACATCTAGTCTGGGTGAAATCATAGCGGTTTATATCCTTGTGTAAAATACTGAAGAGGCTTTCTCAGCCACTTTGCCAGTTGCTCAATTTGTCTGTCGTCCGGAATGGATTCGTTATTTTCCCAAGCAACTATCAAATCGGCAGATGCCCCGACGAAATCCGCCAAGCCTTGCCGCGTCATAGTCCCTCGCGTTCCCATGCGCTCAAGACGGGCTTTTTTAATGCGCTCACCGATGGTTCCGGGGGCAGGCATGGATATAAATTCCTTATACAGTGCTTCCGCCTGTTCCCTGGCGCGGTCATTAAGGTTATATAAATCCAAAAACAGCTGCGTGTTTGAAACCACCAGTAATTCCTTCTTTTCCTGTTTGTAATCAAATACGCCGTCGTCGAATGGTTCGGCTAGAATCACATTCGCGCCGGATTCCACAGGATTCAGTTCGAGTCGCCCTGCCCATTCCTCCGGATTACCTTTAATGTAGAGATGTACATCGTTAAAACGTATTCTTGGACCGGCGAGAGAGGCTCCCGCATACATCGTCAATCTATAGTCGTTTCGCAACTTTTCCGGAATAGCCTTCAGTTTGTAGACAAATTCGTCAAAATTTCGGGCGAGGGAGTAATAGTAATAGAGTTTGTTGGCTTCCTGAAATTTATAAATTCCAGCCCATGCGTTCAAAAGTTCTTTTGTTTTGAGAAGTTGTATGGCACCGCGTTCTTTTTTGATATACCCTTTCTCATCTAATTTGTCGATGGCCAGTTCTGCCAGCCGAAGCGCAATGCCGGTCTCCATGGCTAGATCACGGAGCGTACAAAGTTGTTCCGGTCTCTCAAGCAATGCGCGTAATATGCGTGAAGACCTGGCGCTGAAAGGAAGCGGAAGCCGCCTTTGCCGCTGAAAAGTTTTTGTATCTTTCAGCAACACAGGATTCGGTTTTGACTCTGTCCGTTCTATAAAAACCGTGCCGAATCGCAAAAAGACTTCTCCTGTAAAGGTTATATATCCCATTTCCGCGTTCTGAAGGACAGACCTGCCTTCATCGGATAATGAGGGGACTATTACCACAGGGTAGGCTTTGGGGAATTTTTTGACGGCCAATGTTAATTGTCCGATTGCATTCAGGAGATATTTAGGCTCGCCTTTTGTTTTGACTTCACATAAAAGCGATTTTGTTATATCGCCTACCCGGATTTTAATTTGAATATCCACGCTTACAGGCCCTGTTTTTATCGCAGTACGAGTTTCAAGTATGGAAACCTGCGGCAACAGCGCAGGCAGGGTTTCCACCACCTTTCCCAAGTGGAGAATGTTATTTTTGTCTATTTTATCGGGTCTGTCTACCATTTGGTAATATTATAGCTTAAATTAGACAAAAGTCAAGGTTTTTTTGCGCCCTTTGGGCTAAACAGTCCTCTCTGATTTCACTGGAAGGGCCAATGGTTCAAACTTGGGTATATTCATGATTGATCCGCAAAATAATACCCCTGCCGCTGACCTTGTTTATCTCTGCCATATTCCCCCCCGCGGATTGCGCCAAAATTGCGCCGCTTTTTCATGAAATTTTTGCTAACATTTATAAATCGGCTGTAACTTTTTAAAAATCGTTGATTCGCCTGCTTTTGGCCGGGCGGAGGAAATATGCAAAAAATTCTTATCATTGACGACTGCAAAGAATGGCTGGCGCTGATGTCTAAGTGTCTTGCATTGGCGGGTTTTGAGGCAGTCACAGCCGAAACAGGACGCACAGGACTAAAACTTGCCCAAACTATTTCTCCCGACATGATACTTTTGGACTGGCATCTCGGCGAAGATATTTCAGGGATAGAGCTTTTGTGCCGGATTAAAACCGAGCCGATTACGAAAAACATACCGGTAATCCTTATTTCCGGCATAAGACAGTCTTATGAAGATGAAAACAGCGCAAGGCAGGCAGGGGCTGATTTATTTGTTACAAAAACCGAAATAACGGAATACCACAAGGGAGAACAAATCCTTTTGCGGCATATAAAGGCTATTCTCAGCAGTGAAAAACCTTCTTATTCGACGGGAAAGATGCGGACTGCCGCGAATAGTTCTTTCCCTGATTATGACAATACCGCTTTCTCCGGAAATAAACAGCATTATACCGTGTTTATTGCTGATGACGATCCTGACTTTCTGGATTACATTACCTGCGTATTGAAGACGGCAGGATATATAGCGTGCTCGGTTCAAAGCGGCAAAGGCGCGGTTGAAAAAATAAAAACAGTTAATCCCGATGCCGCTATTATTGACCTGCAATTGCCCGGCATGAGCGGGCTGACTATTTGCAAACACTTAAAACAGGATGAGCTTACCCGCTCAATTCCTACAATGATATTGACAGCCAAAGCGAATAAGCCGAACTGGCTGGCCAGCATACGATGCGGAGTCGATCTTTTTTATCAAAAACCCATAAAACACGATGACTTCCTGCAGTGCATGGACGCTCTTATACATAGAATACCTTATGAAAAGCAGAACAACGGGATAATAGAAATAGGCTGTTTCAGGATAGATCCCGCAAAGCACGTGCTCATATTCGCCGGCCGTGAAATTCCCGATTTAACAACCAAGCTGTTTGACCTCGCATATCTCTTGGCACAAAACCGACCCAGAATAATAAGCCGCAAAGAAATTTTAAGGCATTTGAAAATTCCCAAGGTTAAAGACAACGAAGTCAATGTGATGATGCACCGCGTCCGAAAATGGTTTGGTTCTTGCGGAAAAGAAATTTTCAAATCCGCCAGCGGGCAGGGATATTATTTTGACGAATCTGCAGTTAAAATCACAAGAAACGCGCCGGATGTCCAATCTTAATAAACCGATGCTCGTCGCAGTAAATTATATCCACCAAAAAACCGGCGTTTGAAATTATTGCTTTTTTATTGCTTTTACGACGAGCGACTTGCCAACTGCTCAAATACCTGTTATACATATTGTGTAGGCGAAATTCGGCGATTTTGGGTTGAAAAATCAAAAGGAGTCACAATGAGATTTAAAACTTTACGGCCGGTAAAAACAGTGTTTATCTGCAGTGTTTTGTTTTTTGGATGCTTGCCGAGCGCGGATTTTAAAGTTTCACTGCGCGTAACCGATGAAACCACGGGAAAACCCATTCCCAACGCTTTGGTTATTATCGGCGCATACGAAACCGTTGAGCCAAAAATAGAAGAGCCCGGCTATATGCCATTTGGAGCGGCAAGGGGGATGACCGATTCCAAAGGCACAATAGTCCTAAAACGGCTTGAAGGCGAATATTTCCGTGAAACATCCAAATCAGCAAAACCGGAAACAAAAAGCAAAATAACGGGCGTAATGGGCGGAAGCATATTGGTATTTGCGCCCGGTTATGGGGCGATACACCAGCCGTTCGGCATTCAGGATAATCCCGGGTTCCAGCAGGAACTGAAGAATCAAGGGCTGAAGTCCGAAGACTACACCGGCTGGTTTGGACCCGGACCAAAAGATTGGAATTACGACTGTTTGTTATTTAACGGCAAGGAATTATTGGAAGGCAAAACAATTGTAATTAAGGTAAAAAAACCTGCCGATGCCGGTCACGCTTTTGCTTCATTTCAGCCTGAAGTACTTTGGGAAGCCGATATTGCTACTTCATGGAAAACAGGCGCAAGCAAAGAAGAAAAGAGTAAAATATTCGATTTTTTCAAAGAACAGATGGAATATGCGGTCACGGTATCCACAGACCCCTATTACCAACAATGGCTTGAAAGTTTTGAAAAACCGGAACATAGAAAGAAATTTATTTTGCATAAGGCAAATCTGCCGATACAACAAGAACAACCCGCGCCGGTTGTTTCCGGATTTGTTCAAAGTGAAAAGGCGCAGGCATTAACCGCCGCAGATCAGCCGCAAGAAGTGGAAGAACATAACCATGATACCACGATGCACATTTGGATGACAAAAGAAGCCATAAAACTTCTTCCTGAAGGTTATAAAGAGGTTAAAGATTACGCGAGCGCGATTCTTGAAGGCGTAAAAGCCGAAGACGACGACGCCAGATTTTATAACCACTTCTATAATCCTTATGCCCCGGAAGTCGGATATAAAGGCCATGACACTACATTAAAGTGGGGCGCCATAGGATACCCGGATAACTCCGGAAATACATGGGATTGGGAGGATGCCCAACGGTACTATCGGGCGGGGGATAAGCAGAAGGCATACCGTGCGTTAGGTCATGTGTTACACCTATTGGAGGATATGACCTGTCCGATGCACACGCACATGATACGCCACGTGACGCACTGGGATGAGGCGGCGCACTTTGAGTCATATTTTGCAAAGCGGCTCCAGGAGCATAATAACAACCTGCCGATGGAATACAGCCTGACGGACCCGGACATAAAGACCGTGAGTCTCCATGAACAATTTGAGAAAACAGCGCGGTTGACCACCGGAAGCTTTACACAAAACGGTCAAACGGTCAATTTTGATAATTATTACGCAAGCGGAAAGCTGATAAAGCAGCCGGGGGATGAAACGCTGGACCTGATGGGCCAATATTTATTCCCGAAAACGATATCGGCCGCAAAGCAATTACTTGCCGGATATTACAACACAATGCACCCTGAACTGACTGCGCAGGCCAAGACAAGCGCGACCGATGCGGCATCATCCGGCGCGGGGTTGGCACTGGGGCAAAAGGATACGGGTAGGGAGATACCGAAACAAATGGGTGAAGAATCGACAGGCACTATTGATGTTGAAGAATATACACCTAAAGAAATCATTCAAGGCCAATGGGGAACGAGGCCAGGAGAATTCGGACACATATTGGTTCAAGCCCCAGGAGAAGTACCCGAAGAACAAGCGCCTCCGAAAATTATTGTAGGCCCGGATTGCATGTTTGTGGATAAAGAGGACAATATTTATATCTTGGACCAGATAAATAAGCGGTTGCAAAAATTTTCTTCGACTGGAATTTTTCTTACCGCAATCCCTCTTGCATTCCCTGAAGACGTAATACTTAACGACATAGCTACTTTTACTGAGACGTATGTTGATATGGCGGGATTCATATATATGAGTTATAACATTGGCCCGTTCTCATGGTTTGTATTCGATACGACCGGAAAACTTGTTAAAAGGCTTGTAGACAAAAAGTCAATTGAATACGAAGTGCGCATATTAGACAAAGTGCCCTCTCAAAAACAGCGCAAGGCAATGTTGGATGGTATTATGTCCAACACGAAGACCATTCTTGTGGATGCTCCGATAGCGAGTGCTCGGTATAATAATAATGGGGAAATTTATATCGGCAATATGCGTCTTGGGATGGGGGCTATTAGAAAAACGACATCAGCAGAAATGAAAAGTGAAAATGCTTTAACTGCATCACAAAAAGCAGAAAATTTTATTTCCAGAGCAAAAAAAACAATTTATGAACCTAAGAATAAGAAGCCAATTAGATTAACGGATATCGCTACAGGCGAACAGAGTGTGTCATCTAAAGGTGAAGTCTATAAAATTATAAGAAGCACTAATACCGACGATATTCCAGGCCTTAGGATAATAAAGTGGCAAAAAGCAAAATGAGAGCAATACTTGCCGCCATTGCCATAATAATTCCTCAGTCAGTGTTTGCCATGAATTACGGGCAAGCATTGGTTGATAAAGCATATACGGTTAATGGTAAACCTTATGCTTCAGGAAATCCCCCAAATGAATGGTCGTGCCCTGGTGGTTATTTTGACTTTTCAAGTTGGACGGAAAACGCTGGGTTTGATTGTTCTGGATTGGTGAGCTACGCTGCGAATTTAAGGCGAAGGTACCTTACAGGTGATCTTTCTGGAGCCACATTCAGCAATACTATTGACTGGAATAGCTTACAGCAGGGCGATTTGCTTCATACAAATGGCGGGACAACTGCTTTTCCAGTTGAACACGTTATGATTTATGTTCGCAGAGACGAAGACAATCTTACTGTTATTCATGCGGGGAGTTCTGGTGTAGTTGAAAAAACATGGAATATTTCTTTGATTCGGGATACATGGTTTTTTAGCCCATATCGCTTAAAATACGACACGACACCTGCAGATACAACGGTTACCGGGGTTGAGGATGGTATGGTCTATAACAATAATGTAACTGCCAATTTTACAGTTACAGACGTAACTGATAATTATCCTTGCGGCAAATTTTATGTCAACGACGTTTTAATTCTGCACGACAAAACTGGTAGTAAGACATTTTCTCAAGATGGTTCATATCAACTTCGCATTCAGTCAGAAGATTGGGCGAGGAACACCCAAGCCACTTCGGTGGCTTTCACCATAGACCGCAGTTCCCCCACCGCGGGCATATATGACACCGAAGGCAATTTATTGACCGGCAGTATACCTGCGACAAAAGGCGTGATGATACATGCAGGCGATGAAGCGTCCGGTATATGCTCGGTTTCAATGAGCGGACCTCCCGGCTTTACCCCTTTTTCGCAAAGCTTTTCAACCAACACCGTTCAAATCGGTCCCTTTTTAAATCTTTCTACGGGCGCATATACGGCTTCCGTCACCGATTGCGCCGGTTATCAGGCTTCCTCAACATTCAGCGTAGTCACAGGCAATTATACGATGGCAGCTACCGGCAAAGATAAAGAAGATGAACATAATGCAGGGAAAGATATAGATTTACTGTTGAGCCATATGGAAACATTTTCTACCCACCGTGGAACGGAAACCGGCAAAAACGCCGAGAATTTTCAAGAAGCAGTTAAGCGCCTTTCCGAGAAAAGAAATAGTGCAAAAGCACGCCTGATTAGGGAAGCCAAACGGGCCGATAAAGGTTGGGAATATCGGTGCGCTATTATGCGTGTCATGGCTCCGGTTCAAGATAATTCTATCGTCGAAGCTTTGATTCAAAATCTAAAGGAAGATAATTCCAAATTAAGGGGATGTGCTGCCAAGCAATTGGGCGAACAAAATGGTGGGCTTGTTGTTGATGTGTTAATACAAGCCTTGGCCGATAATGTACCATTAGTGCGCACAAATGCGGCGAGTTCGCTTGGGCAAATAAAAAATCCCAAAGCCATAACGTCGCTCAAAAAACATACCCGGGATATTGATGAAATAACCGCCATAAATGCAATTTGGGCATTAGGCGAAATAATGGATGCGTCGTCTGCTGATTACTTGATAAGTCTAGTGAGCGACAGCAATGAAACCCAAAAAATTAATATTGTCATCGCTCTTAGCAAGATAAAATCCGATAAGGCTGTAAAATATTTAAGGGAACTATCAAAATCAGACTCCGAATCGGAGACTGTTCGCGAAGTGGCCTTGGAAATTATCCAAAAACTAGACAAAGGGCTTAAACCATGGTGATTAAGAGTAGGATTAAAACGTGTTACTGGGCAATGGCTGCGGGCGGCTTAATTTGCGGCTTGCCGAGTTACTTTTTTATTTTCTTTCGTCCCTTGCTTATCATTGCGGGGTTCATTTTAGGAATTATGTTGGGATTGTTGTGGACTGTTTGTGTTTTATATCTACAGAGATTTTTTTATAGGGCTTGGCACTTCGGTATGGTGGGCTTTGGAATTGGTTTAGTGGGCGCACTGATCTGGGGAATCTTCGCGTTCTTATATTTGAAAGATGCTTGGGTTATAGTTCTTATTGTTAACGCATTATTGATTTTGCCTTTAGCTGGTTCTGTCGGGAGCTTGTTGGGGCAACGGAATTTAGATAAAGGGAATAGCTCGCGTAAAAGCGATTTTGTTTTGCGATTGACTCTGGGTTGTGAGGTGGTACTTTTTATATTGCTTCCGATGATAAGATCGGTATTCATCATGGGAAAATAATATGCTTGCCAGAAAGAAGCTAGTTTCCGCTTTGCTTATTAGTGGCGTTCTTCTCACGTCTCTTTATTCGTATTTAAGTGCATATGAAATCGGAGACCTGCTTTATCGAAAAGGTTTGGTTGGCGAATTTCAGCCCTTTATCGGTGATGATCCTATAGGCCATGTCGGTATATATATCGGACATTTCGATCATGATGCCATGCAAATGGTTGTGGAAGCTATGCCTTGTTTTATTGTTCCAGGTGAACCTTGCGGGGTTAGAAAGGTCTCTTTGGTGTCATTTCTTGCCGGAGGTCAATATTACGGGAATAGAACTACCGATCCAGAGCCTGATGCCTATCAAAGAAGCAGGATAAGTGTGATTGCTTTGAGTAAAGTGGGGGCTCCATATTTTCTTACCCATAAAGGCCCTGTCGATTATGATTGTGTAACTTTGGCGGAAATGTCGTATGAGGAAGTTGGCCTGAATCCAACTCCGGATAGTTATGAGACCGGCTTGGGTTTCCCATTAACTCCAATGGAACAATACCAACACACAGTTCCCGCAACAACTCTTAGCCCTATAATTACTTTGTGGGATGCCGAAAAACTGCAATACGTCCAACCGGGCGGAATAACAAATGGGCATAATCTTATTGCTATGGTTGGCGATGGCGATCACGGCTCAGGGGAAAGACTTGTAAAAGTTTTGA
>CAZFMJ010000093.1:0-8810 GCA_964520045.1 uncultured Elusimicrobiales bacterium
GCAAAACAACCCTTAATCCCCTCAAAACAGCGTGGGAATTTATAATCAATATTTTTCTGTACACCGCCGTTTCAGCCTCGGCTCTTACCTATGTATGCATGAAACTTCAGGGCTGTACAATCAAACCGGCGTTGCTTACGCTTTCAGGGCTCTTTGTCATGAGCCTTCATATTATAAACAGGATCGCGGAACGCGGCAGCGGTTCGGCGGACAGCATAAAAGCCATGATTTTCCAGAAGCACAGGGTTCTTCTCTCCGCCGCGGGAGTATTTTCAGGAATACTGGCGATATTTCTTTCTTTCATTTTCGGATTAAAAGTTTTTGCCGTAGTGCTGTTTTTCTGGATCCTGGGAATACTTTATCCTTTCCGGCTCCTGTTCGGCTTAAACCGCTTAATTAATTTCCCCGCCTCGAAAGATATTGCGACCGCCCTTGGCTGGGGATTTATGTGCGCCTATGTTCCGGGTCTGTCGCAGGGAATGATTTTCACAAAAGCCAATTACCTTGCTCTTTCTTTTGCCGTGCTCCTGGCATTTATGCGCTCGGTAATGATGGGAATAACCGCGGTGCAAAGCGACCTTATGGTAGGAAAAGAAAATTTCTACAAAGCTATGGGACAAAAAACAACATATATCACGATCGCGTCCATTCTTCTCATTATGGCGGCGATACTTCTGACTCTCATACAAATGGGCTGGAAAACTCCTCTGCCCAATGTTTTGCTTATCGGACTCGCTTATCCGGCCGTATGCGCTTTTATCTATTATTTAGGCATGTTTCCAAAAGGCAGTTTCGCGGAAACGGCGGTCGACACGCAGTTCCTGGTTATGGGACTTTTAACTTTTTTCAAAAAAATGCTATAATAATACAGCGGGGTCGGTATTTAACTCCGCGATAACAGATACGGGCGTGTGCCTGTATCGAGTAAACCCTGATCCAGGCAATACCTGAAAATCAGGATAAAAAAAGAGGTAACGACGCAATGGCAAAAGGTAAAGTAAAGTGGTTTAATGACCAGAAGGGCTACGGGTTTATCACACCCGACGACGGATCCAAGGATCTTTTCGTCCATCATTCAGCGATATTGGGTGATGGATTTAAGACGCTTTCTGAAGGGCAGGAAGTTGATTTTGAAACCACCCAATCAGACAAAGGACCGAAAGCTGTAAATGTAAAAAAGGCTTAGTCCTTTTACTATACAGTTTTAAAAAAACAGGCCCGCTTTTAAAGCGGGCCTGTTTTTTTAAAACCTTTTTACAACCCCAACAAGCCGCCTTCATCCCCGGAGAAAAGTCCGGCAATTTATTGCGGCATGCTGATTGCCCAATCCGCTGACCGGGCGGCCGGCAGCCTGCTATTTTCTTAATTCTCTGCTGCCGGAGTTTCTACCGGTCCTGTCGGCGGCTCTGTCTGCACAGCAGGCTGTTCCGGGAGCGCCGGAGGCTGCTGCGGCGGCTGAGCCTGCACCGCTGGCTGTTCCGGCTGCGCGGGCGGCGTCTCAACTGCCTTCTTTGCCTGCTTCTTTCTTATTTTAAACATTCCGGGATGCTCTTTTTTAAACAGTTTACCCTCTTCTCTGTTCTGCTTCTGCAAAGCCTGAACTGCCAGTCTGTTTTCCTTCTTTTTAGCCATGACAGCTTTGCCTATTTCCGTTTTAGCAGAGCCTTTCATGCTCTCTCTAAGCGCCTTTATCTCGTCTATATGCTTCTTTTTGAGTTCAAATACGGCGTCCTGATGTTTCTTCTGAAGATCAGCCCATGCAGTTTCGGGAGTTTGTCCGACGTCTGCTGGAACCGCTGTAACGGCCGGCTGAGCCTGTTCCGGCGAAGTCTGCTGAGCGTTTACGCCTGCAGACATCAAACAAAATACACCCACTGCCAGTATTACTTTCATTATTATGCCTCCTCCGTTATCTTACGGCAACTCCTCTACATCCAAATTCATTCTACAAAAAAAAACGCATATAAAAACAATAAAAAGACGGGAGACGGAAAACGGTAGAAGGTTGCAGTATGATGAAACAAATCACGAAAAATAGCAGAAAATATACCGGAAAAAATTATTTTCTTTGTTTTTTCCTCTCCATCTACCGTCTACCATCTCCCGTTTACCCTCTGCGGCTGGGAACGACTCCTATTCCGGCTTTTATGGAAGACAGGTCATAAACCCCGTTGGATTCGGGACACGGACTGCTCATAAAATCATCTTTTATAAAAAATGGGGTGTCTAAATCTATAAACTCACATCCTCCGACGCCTGCGGCAAAATGAGCCGAGCAGGTCATGGCAAGACGGGTTTCCATCATTCCTCCTACCATAAGCCCGAGACCGTGCCTATGGCACCAAACCGCTATTTCCCGCGCCTGTATAATCCCTGTTTTCATAAGCTTTATGTTTACCACATGCGCCGCCTTTTCTCTTATAATCCGTATGACATCGGCAAGGGAACCCGCCGTCTCGTCGGCGCATATAGACACCGGGCTTTTGCGCGTCAGGAATTTCATGCCGTCCCAGTCCTGCTTGTGAACCGGCTGTTCAAAAAGCCTTGGGTATATTCCCATGCCTTCCAGCTTTTTAAGAAATGTAAGCGCCTGCTTAGCCGTGTATCCCTGATTGGCGTCAAGATATATCGGACATTTCGGCGCGACGGCATGCACCCTGCGCACCCTTTCTAAATCTTCACCTTCCTGCCCGCATCTTCCGATTTTAATCTTAAATGAACGGATCCCCCTCTCATATATGTCGCGGGCATTTTTTTCCGCCTCTTCAACAGTGCCTATCACGACGGTCATGTCCGTATGAAGTTTTAAAGCTTTGCCTCCGAAAAAACGCCAGAGGGGTATTTTGCAGACTCTGGTCAGGGCGTCCAAAACAGCCATTTCCACAGCCGCAAGAGCGGATTTATTAGCGGAAAGCATCTCTAAAAACAACCCCGAAATGCGCAGGTAATCGCCCGCATCCCTGCCTATAATCATTTCTGCGGCTTTGCGCAGATTGGACAGAGTCTTTTCCTGAGACTCGCCCGTTATATGACCGGCCACTGCGGCCTCGCCGAATCCCTTTGTGCCGTCGGCAAGCTCGACCATAAACAGCACATTCTCAACGGTATCATGCCTGCCTATGGATATCGTAAAAGGCTGAAACAGCTTCCCGTTAAATTCCCAAGCTTTTGCTTTTTTTATAATTGTATTTTTCATAATTAAGAAGGTTATTAGGCTGACGACTATTAGTTTCTGATCTGTACCTTTAACCTTTCCGCCACTACAGCGTTGGCAGACCCGCCATGGTGTTTGGCGGGCAGGCTAACAGTCTTCAGCCTATTCACCTTTTTTTAAAACCTCACTGTATACTGAAAAATTCCGCTTGCGGCAATGCCTATGCCGTCTGAAATAAGGTCATTGCCTGAGGCGAATTTGTCGACGCCCGCTTCCTTGAATACCGCCGCGGCGGCGGTTATCCATGAGGCGTACAGGCACGCCTTCCACGGCTTATGCCCGCGCCAGACAAAGAATTCAGTCATGGCAGAGCCGGCCGTAAAAGCGACGGCGGCATGCTGCCGGCTGTCGCTCCTTCTAAGATCAAATTTATTATCCTGAAGAGCTCCGGCATAAGGACAAAACACGGAAATTCCCACCGTAATTAACCCTAATAATACAGTTGCCGATCGGATTCTACACATAATAGCTTCTTATTCTTAACCTGCTTTGGTTGAAACAGCTAATAGTCTTCAGCCTTTCCGCCACTGCAACGTTGGCGGACCCGCCGTGGTGTTTGGCGGGCGGCCTAAACAACCTGAGCAGTCACTATATTTTTAGGCTGGGGTTTTCATCTTTTACATCCCTGCCTAGAAGCATCAGAACCACTATAATACAGAATATGAGCAGGCTCTGCAGAAGCAAAAGACCGGTCCCCAGTCTTGATTTGGTGTAGTGCATCGTCCAGGCTCCAAGCCCGAGACAGATGTTTACAAGTATTATAAAGCCTACGGACTCTTTAACGTTAAGTCCCAGATGCACCAGCCTGTGATGGAAATGATCTTTGCCTGTATATTCCAGCCACTCCCCTATTGAACGGACCACTCCTCTTCTTATTCTTGAAATAGTTATATATACCGCGTCAAAAATAGGAATGCCGAGTATTAAAAGAGGCGTGCTTAACGCCACCAGCGGATTGTTTTCCGCCCATCCGCCGAAAACAGCCATCCCGCCCAGCATAAATCCGATAAAAGTGGATCCGCAGTCGCCCAAAAACATTTTCGCCGGATTCCAGTTGGAAGGCATAAATCCAAGACAGGCTCCGCCCAATGAGGAAGCAAGATATGCCAGCTGTTTCTGCTTTGCATTCCATGCTATGCCGGTGAAAAAAATAGAACACACCATTCCCGTTCCGCAGACAAGGCCGTCTATGCCGTCCATCATATTAACGACATTCGCCATGCCGATAAGCCACAGAAACGTTAAAATAACCGAAATTAATTCGCCTCCGAGCCAATGATTCGGGAAATGAAACCGTATCCCGCTGTATATTACAATTCCGGCCGCCGCCGCCTGCCAAAAAAGCCTGCTGTACGGCGAAAGCCCTTTGGAATCTTCCACGACTCCCAATATAAAAATTATGCTTCCGCCAGCCAAAAGTCCCAGCAGTTCGGACGAAAACTGCTGATTTCTGACTATTGTGAAAACAACCGCAAGATAAACGGCAAGCCCCCCGAGCCTGGGCGTGGGCACAGTATGCATTTTTCGCTTATCCGGAATGTCTATCGCGCCTATGACTCCGGCCAGCCGGAATGCGATAGGAGATAAAAGGTGAGATGTAAAAAACGCAATAAGGAAAAGATACAGCCAGCGCAATCCTTCTTCCCATGTCCAGGCCGAAATCCAGCCCGGAGGCAGAAAAAACAAAAGAAACAAAAGCGAAACCACCGGCCAGATTAAGTTATAAGCCATAATATGAGGGAGACGGTAAACGGGAGATGGTAGAAGGCAAAACAAATAATCTATGCGCTATTTCCATTTTTCGCTTCTCTTTTATCTTCTTCGTTTTTACCGTCTACCGTTTCTTCTCCCATCTACCCTCTTAAGGCTTACATATTAAATCAAAAGAAAACCTCTGCGGCATGAAGGCCTCTGCATACTTTATCCGATTTTGATATCCCCGGAATATGGCGGCGCTCTTAACGCTTTCAATGATGGATAGTTTTGGGACATTGGTTTTGTAAACCTGCGATTTATGGCAGCGCAGAAGCCGTAATTTATGAGCGAGATTTCCGCCTATATCGGCAAAAATGGAAGGCGAGAAATTTATGGTAGTAGGCACTTCATAAAAAAGCACATTGCGCGAATAACGGGAAGCCGTAATAACAGCCTGCGCTACTTTGCGATGGTCCTGATGCGTATCATCCCAGTAATGCGCAAAAATAATATCAGGTTTGATGTCGTTTATATGTCTCTCAACAGTCTGTATAAGCTCGCGGGTCATAGGAATATCCGTGTCCCGATACCCGCCCCAATAAAGCCCTGCCTTAAGAAATTCGGCGGAACGCTCCTGCTCGCGTATACGCGAGCTCTCATTTCCCCCCACTTCTCCCGAAGTTATAACCAGCATATGAATACTGTGGCCTTTTTGGGCAAGCCCGTAGAGCGCACCCCCGCAGCCGAATTCCAAATCATCAGGATGCGCGCCGATTCCAAGAATTTTCATAAATTACACTCCCGCGCCTATGCTTTGCACCGCTTCTTCAACAACGGCATTGTCCACACTGCCCAAATGTTTCGTAAAAGCAGTCAAAAGCGACATATGGCATATCGTATTTATCCAGCGGGGAATACCGCCGGAACGCTGATGAATAAGCCCTATGCTTTCATCATCGATAACAGAATCCGGGGCTCCCGCCTTATTAAGCCTGTGTAAAATATATTCTTTTGTTTCCTGCGGACCGAATGCAGTCAGATGACAGCTCAAGCTTACGCGCTGGTTAAGCTGTTTGTTCGATTCCACCTTTGACTTCAATTCAGGCTGGCCGGACAAAAGCAGGGTCACAAGCGGACGAGTATCCGTCTCGAAATTCAAAAGCAGACGCAATTCCTCAAAAACCGCGCTTTGCTCTATTGAATGCGCCTCATCCACTATCACAACAGCCTGCTTGCCGTCGGCCGCTATTTCATTTATGGTTTTTTCAAGTCCCATCAACACATCCGCCTTGCGCGCAGGCGCGTCAGCGCCTGTAAATCCATGCAGTATAATCCTGAGCATATCCAAATCATCCAGCCTGGGATTATTTACCGCAGAGAATATGCATCCCTTTGCTCCAAGTTCGTTTTTAAGAGCATGGAGAATAAGCGTTTTACCGCAGCCGTAAACACCCGTAAGCACCCCGCATGCTTTTTTTTCTTCGGCCACATACTTAAGCCTGGAAAAAGCCTCGCGATGCTGTTCGGACTCAAAAAAGAAATCAGGGTCAGGAGTGTTTTCAAAAGGAAGTTTCTTAAGATGCCAGTATTTTTCGTACATAATTATAAAGAAGGTAGAAGGAAGATGGAAGACGGTAGACGGAAAACCGAAGAAAGAAGGCGGAATGTAGCGATAGAACTTGGCTCTGCCCAAGAAAACCAGGCAAAGCCCGTATGGCGACTGTCTGGCAGAGTATACTTCTTTGCCAAGGTTGAAGCGGACAAGGACTCTGCAGTTTTTCTGTTTTTACCGTCTACCATTTACCGTCTCCCCTTTACCTTCTGCTATCTACCCTCTTTTTACCGCCATTATAACGGCGTCTGTGATTTTTTTAACCTCAATACAGGAAAGCGACGGATATATCGGTATGGAAACAAGAGTATTCCATGCCTCTTGCGTAACAGGAAATCTGCCTCCGCATGCCATATCCATATGAAGCGGCCTGTAAACAGACCTTCCGGCAGAAATCTCTTTCCGCTTAAGGAATTCTATAATATTTCCCAGCCTGTTTTTGGGTATTTTTAAAACATAGCGGTAATATATTCTGCCTTCGCGGTTTAACGGCAGTTTTACGTCCAAATTCCCGAAAGTCTTATTATAACATTGAGCTATTTTTTCCCTTGCGCTTATAAACCCTTCGATTCTTGTAAGCTGTACCCTGCCTATACCGGCTTCCATATCCGTCATTTTAGCGTTCTGCCTTGGAATATCAGACGGTTTATTATCATATTCTCTTAAATCCTTTATCTTTTTAATTAAAAACGCGGAGGGAGACAGCGCCATCCCTCCTTCGCCTGCGGCAATAACTTTAGTAGGATAAAACGACATAATGCATGCCGCGCCGTAACTGCCTGCGGGTTTTGAGCGGTATTGAGCGCCAAGAGACTGGGCGCAGTCTTCTATCACCGGAACTCCCAGCGCCAAAGCAGAGGCGATATCTGCGGGAACCCCGAACATATGGGGCAGGATTACCGCTTTTGTCCTGCGGGTCATCCTTCGCTTTATATCCTGAATGCAGGGGTTATAAGTTTCCGGCTCACAGTCTGCAAGAATAGGCAAGGCGCCGGAGGCAATTACCGCATGCCAAAGAGCGGAACAGACAAAAGACGGAATTATTACTTCATCACCGCACCCGATGTTAAGCCCGCGCAAAACAAGCTCAATTGCTTTTGTGCCGGAGGAAACTGCGGCGGCATATTTAAGCCCGATAAAATCAGCCGACTCTTTTTCAAACTTAAGAGTTTCCTGTCCCTGAGCCAGCATACCCGAGCGCAAAATGCGGTCGGCGGCTTTGCGCTCCTTAATGCCTATTGACGGCCGTGAATGCGGAATCATATATTAATAAGGGGAGGGTAGATGGTAAACGATAGACGGTAGACGGAAAAGGGAATAGGGAAAACAAAAAATATTTTTCCATCCAGCATCTTCTTTCCTCCGCTTACCCTCTTTTTTCCCGGCTGCCTTATTCTTTAATCTGTTGCTGTACCGTCTACCATCTCCCGTTTACCATCTCCCGTTTTTATAATTTCTGCGGCCTTATCGCCGCAGTTAAAAATTATGTCCAAAGCCGACAGCCCGGGCAAAAATTGTTTTCCATTCTGAAAATATACGGGATGCCTGTAATCCTGAAAAACAACTTTTATGCCGGCCTGCTCAAAAACTCCCAAATCCATGTAATCCTTTCCGCCGGCTCCGGCAAGATATGTATCGGCTCCTAATTTTTTACATATATCAACAAGCCTCTGACTGCCTTTTGTTTTAATTCCAAGGCTGGAGGAAATTTCAATTTTAGTATTGATATCTAGCAGCCCGCAGAGGATTTCAATGGAACTGATATTCAGCCCGCAGAGATTATTCCATTCCCTTGCATACAGTTCTTCAAAAAACTTTATAAACCCGCCGTAACAGGGCGCGGAGGAATAATTCTGGCGCAAAGTTTTAAGATGTTTCTGCCGCCATAAAACAGAATTGTTTACCGAAACTGAACTGATACTCTGCCCGAAATGATGAATAACAGGCACCGTAAGCCACTGCCATTCCCGCGGACAGAGTATTCTATTGCGGTTTTGCCATTCATTTTTTTTAAACTGCACGTCATCCAAAACCACAAAGACGCCGCTTCTGCGTATTTTATCAAAATACCCGAGCCACGGCATAAACTGAGGCTGATGCGCTGATAGTATCATATATGAAGAGGGTAAACGGTAGAAGGTAGATGGAAAGGAAAATACAAAAAAACAACAAATCATCTCTCATTTTCCATCCTCCATCTTCTATTTTTTCCGTTTATCATTTTCCCTCTATCTTTTACCTTGTATATTATGTTTCTTAGTATACTTAGTTTCTGTCAAACATATATAG
>CAZFMJ010000094.1:0-8640 GCA_964520045.1 uncultured Elusimicrobiales bacterium
AACGACTTGGTTTTCGTCCAAAGTCGCCAGCAGCGGGTGGTGGCTTGGCCGACGGTGCTTCTTTGGATTGTAGCCCAGCACCGAGCCCTCCTGCTTCCCATACCGCTCAAATACGGAAGAATCCAGATCCAGCGTGTAATCACCGGGCGGCGTAAGCTCTTTTATTTGCCATGCGCGTAATGGCTCGAACATCTCCTGTATTTCTTTCCGACCGAACCGCTGGAAGAACCTCGTTATCGTGCTGTCGGACGGAAAGCGTCTCATCCCAAGTAGTTGTTTGAGGACTTCATCATACCGCAGGGCTTCTATGTGGGCGAACCGCCTGGCGCCGGTCAATACGCCGACCATGAACGCCAAAATAATATCTACCGGCGCTGTGGCATTTGGCGAGGTGAGGCCGAATGTGAGGCACTGGTCAAGATGCTCGGTCAACCCTATCCGGGCGCCGTAACCGGCAAGCAACGACATACCGCCCCATGCGGTTATCGGCTTGTCGGTAAACGAAATAATTATTGGTTTTTGGGTCTGTAATGTGGTAGTTTGTATATGCACGGTTTCGTACCTCCATATTAGATTGCGAGTCTAAAATAGATGATACGAAACTGTGCCTTGTTTTTGGGGGTCAACTGGGGAATTCAGGCTAAATAGACAGATACCATTTATTTCCCACGGCCTCAAGAGTTTACCTTTTATAGCAAACTGCCCGACCAAAGTTTCTCGATAAACACCTTCCAAGGAACAACTTCAATACCTCCGTCTAATGTTCTGGGCGTATCTTCAAGACACACCACTATTGATTTTTTTATTCTGATCTCGTCTTTCAGCGCTCTCAGCCCGCGCAGATCCCCTTCATGAACTCTTTTGCCGGCTTTGATTTCAACAGCCAGCAAGCCGTCACCTAAAAGGAAATCCACTTCAAACCCGCTGGCAGTCCTCCAAAATTTTATTTCAAGATCGGGGTTTTTATAAGCCTGATATGCTTTAAGCTCCATTAAAATATAATGCTCAAATGACTTGCCGAATTCCGGACTGCCTATTTTAGGCTGGCGGCGGCAAAGATAATTCACTATTCCCACATCAAAAAAATAGAATTTCTCAGTTTCAATGAGCCGCCTGTTTTTGGCTTTCCGCCACGGCGGAATTCTAAAGCCCAGCCATGTATCCTCTAAAATGTCAAAATAATTGCGGACGGCCTTCTGCGAAACTCCGGCCTCGCGCGCCACATTGGCATAATTAAGCAGTTCACTGCTTGTGATGGCCGCTGTTTTTAGAAATTCCGAAAAGGCCGGCATATTGCGCGTCATTGCCTCGTTAGCGATTTCCTCTTTGAGATAATCAGACAAATATGCCCTCAACTCCTCAAGCGGCTTGGGCGACAAATAATGAGGAGGAAGCAGTCCGGAAACCATAACACTTTCCAAATCAAAACCTTCGGTTTCCATAAAAGAAAGAGGACACATTCTCCTTGTCCATGCTCTGCCTGCCAAAAGATTGGCATGTCCTCTGCGCAGTTTTCTGGCGCTTGAACCTGTCAAAAGAAAAGAAAGCCTTTTATTTTCAATGAGCCAATGAACTTCATCCAGCAGAGCCGGAATTTTTTGAATTTCATCTATAACAAGCAATCCGCGGTGATTGGAGTATCTTTCTCTTAACAGAGCGGGCCTTGACGCAAATTCAGCAAAAATATCCGTTTTGAGAAGATCTATCACTATGGCATTATGAAGATGATGCGCGATCCAATAGCTTTTTCCGGTTTTGCGCGGCCCCCATAAAAATGTTGATTTCCCGACAGGAAGATCAAGCTCAAATTTCCGTTTAATAATTCTCTTTTCCATACCGCCCCCCCTATAATCGGCAATTATATCATGATAAAATTACCAAGTCAAACATTTTATCATTAAAAATTTCAACTCTTTCGTATCCCCGAAAGTTGTCCTCCCCACCCATACCCTCCCCAAGCCCAAACTCATGATACTCCTTGTTTAGTGTTAAATTGTTTAGTATAAATACTGTAATGGACAAAAAATGGGTATTTTGTCCATTACATTTAAACAATTGGACACCATGGGTGTTAATTTATGATAAAAGAAACGGTTATAAGGCAAAAAAAAGAAATGGAAATGCTTTTGGCGAAACCGTACGTACCGCGGTCCCGCGCTCAATATGCTGAAAAATTTGCGGGAGATGATATTATAAAAGTGGTAACGGGCCCGAGAAGGGCGGGGAAATCGATATTTTCGCTTCATTTTTTAAGAAAATCAACGCCGGCCTATGCTAATTTCGACGATGAGCGTCTGATAAAACTTAAAGATTACGATGAGCTTCTAAAAGAACTGCATGCCTGTTACGGGAGTAAAAAACACCTGCTGTTTGATGAGATCCAGAATTTGCCGGGCTGGGAGCTTTTTGTCAACCGGCTGCAGCGCCAAGGCTATAATATCACTCTGACGGGCTCCAACGCCCGGCTTTTAAGCGGGGAACTGGCCACAAGTCTGACCGGACGCCATGTACCCATAGAAATACTGCCGTTTAGTTTTAGAGAATTTCTTGCCGCTGAGAAATTTAATCTTGATCCGGGAAAAACCCTTTCCCCTGAAACCAAAGGATATATGCTGGGGCTGCTGGAACAGTATCTTGTTAACGGCGGCTTCCCCGAAGTGGTGGTAAAAAAATTAGAGCCGAAAGGCTACCTTGACACGCTTATGGATTCGCTGATACTCAAGGATATAGTGAAAAGGTATTCCGTGCGGCTTTCAGAAAAGATATATGACCTGCATGGGTATCTGCTGAATAATTTCGCCTCAGAATGCAGTTTCCGCAGGCTGGCCGGGCATCTGGGCTTCAAAAGCGTTACCACGCTGGAAAAGTACATCGGCTATCTTGAGGAAGCGTATCTTATTTATGTTCTGCAGCGTTATTCCAATAAGTCTGCCGAGCGGCTGGGAACGCCCAAAAAAATATATCTGACGGATAATGGATACGTGGAAGCCTCGGGCGTGCAGTTCTCTCCCAACAGGGGACGGCTTATGGAGAATCTGATTTTTGGCGAACTGCTAAAATCAGGGCGCGTGCCCAACAGGGATTTGTTTTATTATAAAACCCGTAACGGACGGGAGGTTGATTTTATAACCAGAAAAGGCCGGGCAGTGGATTCTTTGATTCAGGCGGCTTACAGCCTTGATACGCATGGAACAAAAGAAAGGGAAGTAAAGGCGCTTATCGAAGCAGGCGGAGAACTGCAGTGCGGCAAACTGTCGGTCATAACATGGGACCATGAGGAAATCACAAAAGAGCGCGGCAAAGAAATAAATTTTATACCTTTGTGGAAATGGCTGATTTCCGTTTAAAAACAGAGAAACTACGGGCGCGGCTATTGTGATAAAAAATTTTTTATTTTTTTAAAAATTTACTATAATAATATATATGCTTCCTACATACAGACCGAATGTAAAGAAACGCAAGAGAACAATAGGGTTCCGCGCGCGCATGAGCACGGCCGGCGGCAGAAAGGTATTAAGCCGCAGACGGCAAAAGGGACGCTGGAAACTTATTCCGGATTAGCGTAGCGTCTAAGAAATAACTAACGTGAAAAAGTTCGGATTTCCAAAAACCTCGCGGTTAAAGCGCGAGACGGATTTTGAACTTGTGTTCAAAAAAGGCCGTAAAACCGTAACGGATGAATTGGTTTTATGGCAGTCCCGAAGGGCACCTCTTCGAGGCCCGAGCTTAGTCTCGGGGCAGCGCTTCGACTCCGCTCAGTGCGGTGAAACTGTCGGACCGTCTGCGGGAAACCAGCGCATAGGCATCATAGTGAGCCGCAAACACGGCGATGCGGTGCGCAGGAACCGCCTTAAAAGACTTTTCAGGGAAGCATTCAGGCTTAATATAGCCGGCCTGCGCAAAGGGATAGATATCATAATCTGCCCGCGCATAGGGCTTAAATGCGGCGATTTTCTCAGCGCTCAGAATGCGCTTATCCGCATCTGGAAAAAAGCCGGCATATATACGGGCCCGAAAGCTGTAACTGCCCCCCCTCCTCCATCCTCCCCCTCAAAGGGGAGGATGGAGGAGGGGGTGGATAAAAACTAATGAGGAGATTGAACGAACCAAAAACATCGGCACCACGGGTTAACCAGAATATTGCCGTAATTTCGGCGGCCTCAAGCTATATAAAGCAGTACGCTCTGATTTTGCCGAAAATACTGCATTTTATTTACAGACTTTTCAGGCCTATTTTGGGTCCCCGCTGCTGCAGGTTTGTTCCCTCCTGTTCCGAGTACGCGGTCAATGCATTGGAAAAGCATGGATTGCGCGCAGGGTTTACGCTGACTGTTAAAAGACTGTTAAAATGTCATCCATGGAATCCCGGAGGATGGGATCCAATACCCTGAGCTCGGACATACTGTAATCTCAATTACTCATTACTAAAGGCTGATCATACTTATGCAAAAAAATATTATCATGGCGTTTGCGCTGTCATTTTTAGTATACGGGCTGTGGTTCTCATGGATGAGCAAAAAATACAAGGGACAGCCCGCCGCGCCGCAGACCTCTTCTTCCGCTTCGCTGCCTGCGCCCGCAAATCCGGACAGCCGGCCGGCGGTAAAAGGGGAAACCGCTCCCGCCGCGGTTCCTCCGCAGTCAGACAGGAGAGGATTGACGGACGGACAAGCGCAGACTCAGGACTATCAGGCCGATGACAACTGGAAAAAACAGGCCGTGGAATTTAAAATCCCTAAAGCCGCGGTATATATCCATCCTGAAGGGGCGGCGATAACAAGTTTTAAATTTGACGGACCTTTAGGCCAGGTAGAGCTTGTCCCTCACCCTAAACCGGGGTTTTTTGCAGCATGGCCCAAAAGCATTTTTAAACTTTCTGAAAGAACCGGCCATTCCGCAACTTTTACCGCGGCCGTATCTAAAAATATAGCGGTGACAAAAAAATACGTATGGGACCCGGACGGCGGAATAAATACCCTTGAGATATCCGCTCAAAATACCTCGAACTCTTCCGTTGAACTTGAAGACTGGGATATAAACCTCGGCCCCGGACTGGGCACCGTCAAAAGCGAGGAATCAGAAAACAAAAAACTCCAGAGAGCGGCGTATGCGGTTCAGGAGGAAGGGAAAAAACACCCGTCCGTGAAACTCCTCGCCAAATCGGCGCCTTCCTCAAAATGGCTTTGGGCCGGCATGGACAACCGCTATTTTCTGGCCGCGGCGGCGCCTTTGAAATGGGAGTCTTTTGAACTGGGCTTTTCACAGATAAACATCGAAAAAGACAAAATACCTTCGATGTCCCTTATCCAGCGCGGAATGAAGCTTGCGCCGGGGCAAAAAGCGGAATGGAAAATAGGATTTTATTTCGGGCCGAAAGATTATGCGAAGCTTGAAAAACTGGGATCCGGGCTGGACAGGGCCGTTGATTTCGGAACTTTTTCGCCTCTCGCCAAACTTGCCAATTCTACGATCGGCTACCTGTATGAAAAAACCGGAAATTACGGCTGGGCGATACTGATACTGACCATTATCCTTCAGATAATCATGATTCCGCTCACATGGAAAAGCGCGAAAGCCACTTATGCCATGAAAAAACTTCAGCCGCAGATTCAGCTTTTGCAGAAAAAATACAAAAGCGACCCCAAGCGCATGAACGTAGAAACCATGCAGTTATATAAAACTCACGGCGCCAATCCGCTGGGAGGCTGTCTGCCCATGCTCCTTCAGATTCCGGTATTCATCGCGCTGTTTACGACATTGAGAAACAGCTGGGTTCTGCACGGCGCGCCGTTTGTTTTCTGGATAACGGACCTTTCATCCAAGGACCCCTATTATGTTCTGCCTATAGTTATGGGCGGAATTATGTTCGCCCAGCAGTCCTTAAATCCGCAGGCCGGAGATCCCGCCCAGGCGGCGGTTATGAAATGGATGCCGGTGCTGTTTACTTTCATGTTCCTGAATTTTCCCTCGGGACTTGTGTTATACTGGCTCACAAACAGCATAGTCGGATTTATACAGCAGATCTACATGAATAAGATCTTCCAGCAGGCGGACGTGCAAGCGGCAAAAACTTAAAGAAGACGGCAAGAAAGAGAATAGCCGCAAAGAGGCGCAAAAGGCACAGATACAAAGAAGACGGGAAACAAAGAAAAAGGTTGGTTTTACCTTCTACCATTTACCGTCTACCGTCTTACTTCTTCAATTTAGGAGGCTTATACAATGAAAGAGATACAAATAGAAGCAAAAAATGTCCAATTAGCGGTGGAAAAAGCGCTAAAAGAACTGGCGCTCCGCAGGGACCAGGTTGAAGTTGTCGTCCTGAATGAAGGCTCGGGCGGTTTTCTTGGAATAGGCTCAAAAAAAGCCTGCGTGGTCGTGCGCGAAAAAAAGTGGACCGGCGAGCAGAAATCACCGAAAGACTATCATGCTCCCAAAAAATCCGAATCGCGCGCCTTCAAACCCCAGAAAACACAGCAGAGGGGCAATGAATCAGCTCAGCGCAATTCTTCGCACGGCTCAGATAGACGCGGCGGCTATGAAAAGAAAAGGCAGAATTTCGCAAAAGACGCCTCATATCAGCGCAAACCGGCGGAAGCCGCGGCGCCGGCCGCTGAAAACGCCATCCGCCCCGCTCCCCAAAACGCGCCTCAGCCGTCTGCCGCGGAACCGCAGAAACAAATGCCCGTAGAAATAAATACGGCCGTGGAAACCGCCAAAACGACGCTGTTTGAGATATTGACTCTGATGGGCGTTAAGTCCAGCGAAATAAAAG
The DNA here is from genome assembly GCA_964520045.1 of uncultured Elusimicrobiales bacterium. Classification (GTDB taxonomy): domain Bacteria; phylum Elusimicrobiota; class Elusimicrobia; order Elusimicrobiales; family CAZFMJ01; genus CAZFMJ01. Next base: position 6,773 of record CAZFMJ010000094.1, read on the forward strand.
GCAACTGGGATCCGTCTCAATCCAGAATCTCCGTGGAATTCAGCGCGGAAACGCCCGGCATTTTCACGCAGACAGACTCGGGAACGCTGGATGCCCTGCAGTTCATCGTCACGCTTATCGTAAGCAAGAAATGCAAAACTCAGATAGCAGTTCAGGTGGACACCTGCGGTTACTGGAAAAACATAGAAGACCGCGTTATGCAGGAAGTGAACAAAGCGGTTGATATAGTGAAAAAAACGCGCAAGCCGTACAGGTTTGAGCCCATGCCTTCTTCGCTGAGGCGCTTTATCCATAAAGCGCTGGCAAACCAGCAGGAAATAGAAACTGTTTCCGAAGGCGAAAGCAGATGGCGCAAGATTATAATAAAACCTGCGGGGGGACGGTAAACAGGGGACGGTAGATGGAAGAAGGGAGAAGGTAGACGGTACAAAAACAGATTGAAGATTTGTTTTTCGTTTTTCTTTTACCCTCTACCGTCTACCCTCTACCGTTTACCTTCTTATATAATGTCTTTAATTGAAAACAGGTCAGACACGATAGCGGCGCTTGCGACTCCAAAAGGTGCAAGCGCCCTTTCTGTAATAAGGCTGTCCGGCCTCGGCGCGGAGGCTGTCTGCGGGAAGTTTATAAAGCCGAAAGAAAGCTTCCCCTGCTCCTTTCTTCCGCACAGGCAGGCGGCGCTGGTTGATATAATAGATGAAACCCGCCTTATAGACAAAGCCGTCGCAATTTCCTATCACCCGCCTAAAAGTTTTACCGGAGAACCGGTTATTGAAATATTCTGCCACGGGTCTCCGTTTATAACGGAAAGCATACTCGCCCTGGCCGTGAAAGCAGGGGCAAGAATCGCCCGGCCCGGGGAATTCACTCTGCGCGCATTCCTGAATAAAAAAATCGACCTTTCCCAAGCCGAAGGGATATGCGACCTGATATCGGCTAAAACCGAAACAGCGCACAGATCGGCCATGCGCCACATTGAAGGCGCCCTGACGATGCGGATTAAGCCCCTGAAGAACCGCATCATCGGCTTTCTTGCCGAAATAGAAGCGCGGCTTGATGATTCAGATGAAGAAATACCGCCTATCGACGCTGAAAAATTCATAAAAGAAATCAATGACTCATCAGCCGAGATAGCCTCCATGGTCGATTCCTTTAAACGGGGACGGCTGATAAAAGAAGGAATGCGTGTAAGCATAATAGGCGCGCCTAATTCCGGTAAATCAAGCCTTCTCAACGCTCTGCTGGGACAATGCAGGGCAATCGTTATGCCAGAGCCCGGAACCACGCGCGATACCATAGAAGAAAGCATGGAAATAGACGGGCAGGAAATAATACTTGTGGATACGGCGGGAATACGGGACCATGCTCTTGACCCTGCGGAAACAGAAGGAATGAACAGAACAATGAGGGCGATAGCCGGATCCGACGTGATTATTTGGCTCGCCGACGCCTCGCTACTCCGGGAAAACCCAGCCGCCCGGCAACCCAGCAACCCGGAAAGAGACCGGCAGAGGAAAGCGCCCACCACCCTACCCCTCGAGGGGGCAGACGAGTCTATTGAAAAGTTCTATGACTCGCAGTCCCGCGCAGTCTGCGGGGGAGGGAAGGGAGGGGGTGATCAGTTGGCAAACTGCGATAAAATTGTTTATGAAGCCATAAGAAGCAATGCCGGAGCCTGCTGTAATATTCTGCGGGTTTTCAATAAAGTTGATTTACAGGCCTCAGCCGAATCAATCCCGGAAAGCGAAAACCTCAGAATTTCATGCCTTACGGGTAAAGGCATTGATTGTCTTAAAAAAAAGATAACCGCCGCCGCAGGACATGCGGACGAAGAATCGGGCTGCATAATAACTTCGGCAAGGCACAGC
>CAZFMJ010000095.1:0-8623 GCA_964520045.1 uncultured Elusimicrobiales bacterium
TTGACAGAAACTAAGTATACTAAGAAACATAATATACAAGGTAAACGGTAAACGGTAGATGGCAGAACAAAAACAGATACATTTTTTTTCTGTTTATTATCGTCTACCATTTCCCGTCTTCCGTTTACCGTCTTCAATCTATCTTAGGAGGAATAAATGGAAAGAAAAAGCACGATTCTTAAGCGGAAGATCAACGAAAGAAGGGCGTTAACAGTTGTCGGATGCCATGACGCCTTTAGCGCAAAAATTATAGAGGAATGCGGCTTTGAGGCGGTTCAGATAAGCGGCTACGGCCTGGCAGGTTCATTAATGTGCCGGCCGGATGTCGGCCTTGTGCAGATGAAGGATGTTATGGATATGACTTGGAATATCGCGCAGGCTGTGAATATTCCTGTTATGGCGGATATCGACACCGGCGGAGGAAATGCCGTTAATGCCATGTGGATAGCGGAAAGGCTTATTTCAATGGGAATAGCGGGCTTAAACATTGAAGACCAGATTTTCCCTAAAAGATGCGGGCATATGCACGGCAAAGAAGTTATCGACTCCGAAGAAATGGCCGGCAAAATACGCGCCCTGGCCGAAGTCAGGGAGAGGCTTGAGCCTGATTTTGTCATTAATGCCAGAACCGACAGCTATGCCGTTTGCGGTCTTGACGAGGCGATAAGGCGCTGCAATATATATCTTAAGGCAGGCGCCGATCTGGCTTTTATAGACGGAATACGCACTAAGGCCGATATTCAAAAGGCCGTGAAAAACGTCAAAGGTCCTCTTTCCGTCAACCTTATGGACGGCGTGAGCGGAATGAAGACAGAGCTTATTTCCATCCCTGAGCTTGCTAAAATGAGGGTAGGGAGAGTCAGCATTCCCGTAGCTTCTATAATGGTTATGCACAGGGCGCTTAGAGATTTTTTTACGGCTCTCAAAAATTCTCCCACAGGTCTTTTGGAAGGCCAGACTCAGTGGGTCACAAGTTTCAGGGAATATACGGATTTTGTGGGACTGCCGTGGTACAAGGAGCTTGAAAACAATCATCTGCCCAAGGAGAAACTTGAAACAAAATACGGCAAGCAGGCAAAAAAAGCGGGAATTGTCAGTTGACGGAAGCGGTTGCCCAGTTACCCGGCCACCCAGATGCCCGGAGAAAAGAATACCCAGCGGCCCATGTCGCCAGACAGGGCAGAAAGCGACAAAGCTACAAAACTAAGAACCGGGAACATAGATGTCTTCCCATCTGGTTACTAATCTCTTTCTGGGTTGCTGGGAGGTTGGAAACTGGGTGCTTTAACTGACTGGGTCGCCGGGTTGCCGGGTTTTCTGGGTAACTTGGCTGCTGGGCGCTTTTCCCCAGTCAGTCTAATATCTTCAGGTGCAGTTCTTTAAGCTGAGCCGCGGAGACCGAATTGGGAGCATTGCTGAAAAGGCATGCTCCCTTTGCAGTTTTTGGGAATGCGATGACTTCGCGGATGGAGTCCTCCCCGCATAATAAAGCCGTCAGCCGGTCCAAACCGATTCCGATGCCCCCGTGCGGGGGAGCCCCGTAATCCAGCGCGTTTAAGAGCATGCCGAACCGTTTGTCGGATTCTTCAGCTGAATAATTCATTAATTTAAGTATTTTTTCCTGAATGTCGCGGCGGTGATTTCTTATTGAGCCCGAGCCTAGTTCCACGCCGTTTAAGACCAGATCATATTGGTGTGATTTTACTGTGCCCGGCTGGGTTTCAAGCTTGGCGATATCTTCTTCCAGCGGCGCCGTAAACGGATTGTGAGCCGCGTCATAACGGTTCTCTTCCGGCTTCCACTCCAAAAGCGGGAAATGCCTGACCCAGAGAAATGCCCATTTCCTTGAAGGTTTAAGCTTCATCCTTGCGATAAGTTCCGTTCTAAGCTTTCCCATGAAAGCCGATGCCGTTTCCGGTTTATCCGCTCCCAGAAAAACGGCATCGCCGGCTTTGGCTTCAAAGGCGGTTTTAAGACCGTCTATCTCGGAGGCGGAAAGAAATTTCGCCGCCGGTGATTCAACTCCGGTTTGGCTGAATTTGAGCCATACCAGACCTTTAGCTCCGTTTTGTTTGGCAAATTCCACAAGTCTGTCCATTTCCATTCTGGGAAAGGAAGCTCCTCCCGGAACTTTTAGAGCGCGTATTTTTCCCCCCGAAGCCAAAGACTGGGAAAAAACCTTAAATCCGCTGGCCGCAAATATTTCCGAACAGTCATGGATTTCCATGCCGAAACGCAGGTCCGGCTTATCCGTGCCGTATTTAAGCATTACATCCTCGAATTCCATGGATTCAAACGGGATTTTTATCTCCTCTCCGACGCAGGAAAATACCTCCTGAAACAATCCTTCCACCACAGAGCGCACATCCGCTTCCGTAACAAAAGACATCTCCATGTCTATTTGGGTGTGTTCAGGCTGGCGGTCGGCGCGGAGATCTTCGTCGCGGAAGTTGCGCGAAAGCTGGTAATATCTGTCAAAACCGCATACCATCAGCGTCTGTTTGAACATCTGCGGCGACTGCGGCAGGGCATAAAAAAAACCAGGGTTTAGGCGGGAAGGCACCAGATAATCGCGGGCGCCTTCCGGGGTCGACCTTGTAAGATTAGGGGTTTCGATTTCAATAAAATCTTTTGAACTTAAATACCGGCGTATGCAATGGGATATTTTATGCCGCAGGAGAATATTGTGCAGCATTTTTGACCTCCGCAGATCGAGAAAACGGTATTTAAGCCGTGTTTCTTCGTTTACCGCGGCGTATTCCGCAACTTCCATCGGAAGGGGTTTCGAGGGATTGAGTATTTCAATCTTTTCCGCCACCAGCTCCATTTCGCCCGTAGGAAGGTTGGGATTGACCGTGCCTTCGGGCCGTTTTTGCGCTATGCCTTCCGCCCTGATCACAAATTCGTTTCTTAGGGTTTCGGCGGTTTTAAATGCTTCGGCATGTTCAGGCCTTGCTACCACCTGGGTTATGCCGAATCTGTCCCGTATGTCTATGAAAAGCACGCCGCCGTGATTCCGCCATGTATGAGTCCATCCGCAAAGAACAGCCCTTTTTCCTTCATGCTCTCCGCGCAATTCTCCGCAAGTGTGTGTGCGCATCATAGTAATCCCAGCTCCTTCGCAAGTTCGCTTAAGGCCACGGTTTTTTGGGTTCCTCCGGCAAGGTCTTTTAAGGCGCAGGAAGATGTTTTTATTTCGTTTTCGCCGATTATAATCGCATATTTTGCCGACGCTTTGCCGGCTGAGCGCATTTGGGATTTCATGCTTTGGCCGAAGAATCCTCCGTCCGCTTTTATCCCCGCGTTTCTTAAATCCGCAAGCGTCTTAAAAGCTGTCCTGTGGGATGATTCGTCTAAGCTTATAACAAACGCAAGAGGGGGCGTTTGTCCGCGCTCAGCGCTGTTTGAAAGAGCGGCCTGAATCGTTCTGTCTACTCCTATAGCCCAGCCTACCGCGGGCACATCGGGCCCGCCCATAGATTTTATAAGCGTGTCATACCGGCCGCCTGCCCCCAGCGCGTCCTGCGAGCCGAGAAGTCCGGATTTTATCTCAAATACCGTGCCGGTGTAATAATCCAGACCCCGCACAAGACTGCGGTTGACTTTAAAAGGAAGGTTTGCGTCGGACAGCATTTTCTGAACGGATTCAAAATGCGCCGTGCATTTATCGCAGAGTTTCTGGCGCGGAGCGTTTTCAGAAAGGAACGGCCCGTCGGCTTTGCAGTCCAGACAGCGCAGCGGGTTGCGCTCCATTCTGCGCAGGCAGTTTTCGCAAAGCCTTGCCTTGTTTGCGTTGAGATAATTCAGTAATTCATTCCTGAACAGTTCCCGGCATGAAGAGCATCCTATGCTGTTTATTTCAGCCGTATAGTCTTTAATGCCCGTTTTTTCCATTATTTTCAGCATCATGGCTATGCTTTCCGCGTCCGCGCAGGGATGGGGGTTTCCTATATATTCCGCGCCCAACTGCTCAAATTCGCGGAATCTTCCGGCCTGCGGCCTCTCCGCCCTGAACATATTGCCGATATAAAACAGTTTGACATGCGAACCGGACTGATGCATGGAATTTTCGATATAAGCGCGCACCGCGCCGGGCGTGCCTTCCGGCCTTAGGGCGAGATTCCTCCCGCCCGAGTCGGAAAAGGCATACATTTCTTTTTCCACGATATCGGTGGTTTCGCCGGTGGATTTCACAAATAACTCTTTCATCTCCAGAGTGGGCAGCCGCAGTTCTTTATACGAATACAGGCCTAAAATATCGCGCGCCAGAGTTTCAAAATCCGTATAAGCGTTCGACAGCGGAGGGATGATATCCCTAAACCCGCGTATTGTTTGTATCATAATTATCTCACTATCAACAAAGTTTTCAATGGAATGCAGATTATGCGGGGGTCAAGCAAAGATGTATCGTCATCTCTTGTAACAAGAATGCCGAATGACGCATTATTTGCCGCTTTCTCAAGAAAAACACGCAAGCCCAAGGTATCTTTAATTGCATCTATTTGGCCCCTGTACTTAATTTCAACAGGAATCCTATTCTCTCCGATTGTAAGCACAAAATCCACTTCGGGCTCGCCGCTGCGCTCCGGTAAATGAGCTAAGTCTAATCCCGGCAGGGAAGTAAAGAAATATCCAGCCGCGCTTTCCGCAACACGGCCGGCCAAATCGTGCAAGTGCGGGACGGAATCAAGTTTTGCAGGGTCAAGGGGGATAACCTCCTGCAGCCAGGCGGCTCTTATGGCATGATCACAGAGACAGAATTTATCATACCCTTTCCGTTTTTTAATCCGCATTTCCAGCGGCTTTATCGCCCTGATAAGAAGCGAAGAATCCAAAAAATCAACATAATGTTTTATTCTCTGCGGACCTATGCCGCTGCCAAGCTGTGCATTAGCTTCTTTTGCCAAAGTTGCAGGATTCGGAGCCTGTCCAATCCAGCGGCAAGCCATGCGGAACACTTCGTTTAATAATTGTTTATCGCGTTTTCTGCCGCGTTCACCGATGCGCAAATCATGCTCTATCACTCTTCTGACTACGGTTTCATTTAAATGGTCCGCAATTTCCTGCCATCCCACATTGGCGGAAACATGACAGAACGGATAAGCTCCCCTTTCAGAAAAAGCGGAAAAAGCTATATCGCGGATTTTAGACTGCTGCTGTCCTGTTTGCCGCACTTGTCGCCAAAAATCCGCTTTTATCCAGTCGCCGGCGCCATTATCTTCCTGTACGGGGTTTAGCGGCCCAAAGCCGCGCAAGGCGCATATTTCAGCCAGCCGCAAAGGGCCAACCTCTATCGTCTGTATGCGCCCGGCAAGGCTGTCTCTGCCTTTTTCAATACGCAATGCGGAACTGCCTGTAACAAGAGCGCGGGCGGCAGAACTGTCAACCAGCGATTTAAGCTGGACGTCCCATGAAGTCAGGTTTTGCACTTCGTCAAAAAATAAAAAAGCCGGTTTGCCTTGCTGAGCGCTGTCATTGAGGGTTTTGCCCAGAACGGTTTTTTCATACCAATCCGTAATACGCAGTATCGGCTCATCTTCATTTCGGACAAGACCCAGCGAAGGTATTTCGTCAAATTGCACTCTCATAATCCGGCTGGGTTCCACGCCGTCAGCAAGAAATTTCTTTATAATCTGCTCTTGCAGGGTTGTTTTCCCTATTTGCCGCGGACCCCGAATCACAATAATGGGCGCTATCGGCTCGCGTAAACGCGATAAGATTTTATTAAACGGCCAGCGCTTAAATTCCGGCACAGGCTTCATCGCGGCGCCTGTCCACCATGGATTCTGGCGCTTTATATCTTCAATAAGAGCAACGGGTAAATTATATTGGGGAAAGAGATTTGTATTCATTATATTTTATGAACTTTTAATACCTCATCTCGATCTTGCGTCCACTCGGTATCAAAAAAAGTTCCTTCCCGGCTTTTTTTCTTAGAGCGAGGAACTGGAATAAAATATGCGCTTGTCCTGCGCTGTGCAATTCTTTCATTTGTAATACCATCTTCGGTAAACTTAAAATGCCGAGAGGGTTCTTCAAACGGGGAATTAAGGATAGGATTCTCAATTACAACTGGTTTTGGCATGTTTTTATTTCCGTATGTTAAATGTTATCATTTAATGGGGTTTTCTGAAAAGTTTAGATTATGCAGAAACTTATTTTGGTGGCTGATGACGATCCGACCATACTTATGATGGTTTCTGATGTTTTTGAATCGTACGGCTATAGGGTTTTAAGAGCGGAAACAGGCTCGGAAGCCATAATAACGGCGCTGAATTCGCGTCCGGATTTGATTATAAGCGACATAAACATGCCTTCGGGATACGGAAGCAGTTTATATGAAAAACTTCAGCAGGAATCGTCGTCAAAGGGCATCCCTTTTATATTTATAACCGGAGTTCCCCTGCATCAGGCTAAAAAACTTATAACAGAATCTTCCAAAGTCGTTCTGATACTCAAGCCTTTCGACATGAAAACACTGATAGATACGGCGCAAAAACTTTTGGCCGCCGGCGCAGATTCCCCAATAACCTAATTCCCTGTATTATTTTCTGGTTACTACTCATGTAGGCAGAATTCAGAAGCCAGAATCCAGAATGGGCATGAGAAGAGATCTCTTCCATCAGCTTGCTGACCTCATTCTGACTCCTGAATTCTGACTTCTGTCTTCTGATTAGTTGCATTTTCTGCTAATTTGACGGCGAAATCAGCCAGGTTGGCGGCCGCGCAGACCGGAGCCGGGATGTTTATCCCGCCGTAGTTCTGCCGTATTTTTTCCAGCATCCCGCGGCTTGAAATCATTTCCGCCAGTTTCCGTTGTATTTTTTCGCTCAGATCCGGCGATTCATTTATCATAAATGCGGCGCCGGATCTTTCGAGGGTTTTTGCGTTTTCCGCCTGATGCCCGGCCGCCGAGGAAGGAAGCGGAATAAGTATGGCCGGTTTTTGCGTTTGGATCAGTTCGGCGCAGGTGCTTGCGCCCGACCGCGCGATAACTATGTCCGCCGCGGAATAGGCTTTATGCATTTCATCGCAGTAATCCAGTATTTTCAGCCTGCCGCATTTTAAAGTTCCCGCGCAGGCGTATGACTGCGTTATTGATTCATAATTGCGCCTGCCTGTGATATGAATGAATTGCAGGTTTTCATTATTTACCATAATTTTCACAGCGGCGGAGGCGGCAATGTTTAAGCTCTCCGCGCCCTGGCTTCCGCCGAATATAAGCGTTGTCGTTTTTTTGGGATTTAATCCGAAATATTTTCGAGATTCATCGGGCTCGGGCATATTCCTGAAATATTCGCGCACCGGAGTGCCTGTCAATTGAAAATTTTTTTTCAGCCCGCTGTTTTTTGCGAGCGGAAAACCAAGGGCGATGCCTGAGGCAAAAAGGGAGCATAACTCGTTGGATAAGCCTAAAATGGCGTTGGATTCATGTATCAGCGACGGTATTTTAAGGGTTTTTGCGGCCAGGACAGCTGGGAATGACACATAACTTCCGGTTCCCGCCACAAGGGAAGGTTCCCAGTCTTTAAGTATCTTCCGCGCGTAAAAAAAGGATGATAATAATTTTTTTGAAAAAAGGGCTAATTTCACCGGATTTGCGGTTCTTGGAAGAGCCGTTATGTCTGTTTCGACGGAGCAAAGTTCGTTTTCGGCCAGGATGCGCGAAGCCGGATCATTTTTCCGGAGCAGAAAGAGGGTCTGCCAGCCCTTTTTAATTAATTCCTGAGCCAGCGCATATCCGGGGTAAAAATGCCCGCCCGTGCCTCCGGATGCTATTAAAATGCGTTTCTTCATATCTTATAGCTGTCCCAGCCTGCGGCAGTTGGAATGCGACGAAATATTTGAAAGAATTCCGATGCATATCATCGACAGCATAAGCGAGGAGCCGCCGTATGAGAAAAAGGGAAGCGGAAGCCCTTTTGTAGGGAGAAAACCTATCGACATCGCAATATTGAAAAATGCCTGGAATGCCAGCAGAAGGGAAATTCCAAGGCTTAGAAGAGATCCGAATAAGTCGGGCGCCTTTTTTGCTATATGAATGCCTCTTGCAAGCAGTATGCTGAACAGCGCGAGTATAAGCATGCTCCCGGCCAATCCCAGTTCCTCGCATATTACTGGGAAGATAAAATCCGTGTGAGGCGCGGGAAGATGCATAAGCTTGATTTTTGACGAACCGATGCCGTTGCCGAAAAATCCGCCTGAGCCTATGGCAAGAAGGGACTGAACAAGCTGATAGCCGGTTCCCTGAGGATCTTCCCACGGAGAAAGAAATGAAAAAACACGCTTTAGCCGGTAGGGATATCTGATCAGTTCATAAGCTATTAAAGGCAGAGAGCAGGCCACGCATGCCGCGACATAACGGATTTTGGCGCCCGCGGCATAAAGCATTAACAGCAGTACGGCAAAAAGCAGCACAGGAGTGCCCAAATCAGGCGCTAGAGCTATTAAAGCAAGCAGAAGGCAGGTTTTGACAAGCGGCGCTATAAGGGCTTTTCCCGTGCGCAGGAGTCTGCTGTTGTTCGCGTCGAAATAGTCCGCAAGGTATATTATCATCACAAGCTTTGCGAATTCAGACGGCTGTATTCCTATCGGCCCCAATCTTAGCCAGCGCCGCACTCCC
>CAZFMJ010000096.1:0-8461 GCA_964520045.1 uncultured Elusimicrobiales bacterium
CAGAATGCAGAAATTCACAAACAGGAAATGTGAAACAAGATTCAGCCAGTAATTTAAACATGACAAAGCCAACTGGATACCGAGAATCGTTTTGACACTATTAGGTTCCGCGGGGATATTTACAAACTTGTTCACTGATATCTTCCCCAGACTACGAACGAGAAAACCAATGTGGGAAATATTAATCACAAGGAATGTCAGCGCCATGCCGGCAAAGAAAACCTCAAGAGGATGGGGAAGCATGGCCGCCGGAATATTCGGATCAAAGAAATCTGTTTCGTCGGCTGTGAACTGCGAAACCCCCGCAAAAACCACAACAATGAGGTACCATGCGTAGAACACTGGCTGAAAAAATACCCGGACTCCGTCTTTGAATAAAGAACTGACTAAAACCACCGCCGAACCAACGGCCCCCAGCGCAAACAAACCGTAATTTATTGACGACGGATTCGGTTTAAGATAAATAATGTCAAAGACATACCAGAAGATAATGGTATAGGACAGCACGTGAGATTTTGTTATCACCAACAGAATTTCCTCTGCGAATAAACCGGCAACCATTAACACAAAGAAGCCTGCCGGAATTAAAAGCAGAGAATAATCACAATCGGCACCCTTCATATTATCGGGCGCTGAGCCAATATAAAAACACCGGTGCTACAGGCAGGGCAAAAAGTCTCTTCAAATCCTCTTTTACGGTGAATATCAGCGATAGGCATATTTCAATAAACATTCCGGCAAAAAACATTATAATCAACATATTGCGCGGATCTTTTGCCATAAAATACCTCTCTTATCGCTTACCGCTTATCACTGCCCTGCATATTCCGTTTTCACTGCCCGTTATCTTGACGTCTACAATGCCCGTCAAAGGACCGGCGCAATTTTCTATTCTGACTCTCTGAAAATTTGAGGCGAGCCCGCATACAGCTCCTTCTGAAAATTCCTCCGCAAGAACTTTCTGGCGGGAGCCGACAAGACTTTCGGCAAAATTTTTTCTCAGTTTTTTGTCTATAGTCCGCAGGGACTGCGCCCTTGCTTTTACTACTTCAGGGGCCAAAACGCCGAGGCTTTCAGCCCTTGTCCCCGCCCTTTTTGAATAGCTGAACACATGCAATCCGGAGAACCCCGCGCTGTCCACAAATTCCGCCGTCTCCCTGAAATCTGCATCCGTCTCAATAGGGTAGCCAGCTATTATATCGCAGTATATTCCGGCTTTCGGAAAAGCCGATTTTACAAGCTCCATTTTTCCGCGGTAAAACTCAATATCATACTGCCTGCCCATATCCGCAAGCACCCTGTCGGACGCGGACTGAAGAGGCAGATGAAAATGCATGCAGAACTTGTCTCCGGCTTTTACCGCCGCTTCAATGAGCTTTTCGGAAATTTCCGAAGCCTCAAGAGACGAAAAACGTATCCGGAACTCTCCGCCGATTGAACAAAGCGCGTCCAAAAGACCGGCAAGATCCGCCCCCGTCTGCGGGCAGGAATATAAACCGAGCCTTATTCCGCAAAGCGCTATTTCCTTAAAACCTTTTGAGATAAGACCGCCGGCCTCCTCTTTCACGATGGAAAGCGGCTTTGAACTCGTGACGGGCCTCGCAAGCGGAACCACGCAGTAAGAGCATCCTTTACTGCAGCCATCCTGCACTTTGACAAACGCCCGCGTATGGCCGTAAAATCCCCCGACACGGGAATAAAAAACTTCTTTATTCTGCGGCAAGGCCCCGGAAATCATGGAGGGGACACAGCTCTTGGAAGAATTGGGCGCTATAACAGCATCGGGAACTGATAATTTAATCTTTTCGGGATACAATGTCGCATAACAGCCGGTCGCTATAAGCCGGCAGGAAGGATTTTTTTTGTGCGCGCTTTGTATGAACCTGCGGGAGTCCCTGTCCGCTTCCTTTGTCACGGCGCAGGTATTGACGACGCAGGCATCCGCCTCATCAATACGCTCCGCGATCGAATGCCCCGCCCGCAAAACGCCTTCAAGCATGGACTGAGTTTCCACCTGATTTACGCGGCAGCCGAATGTCTTAAAAAATATTTTCATCCGATCTTTGACCATAGTCACTTAGGCAGACAGAATCCGGAAGCTTATTTCTGACTCCTTGATTCTGACTACTGACTACTGAATTCTGTCTACTGGCTGCGCGGGCGGTCACGGCTATTCAATATGACCGCACAGGCCGCTATGCAGGCCGTGTCGGCGCGCAATATTATCTTGCCGAGGCTGAATGTTACGGCTCCGCATCGCACGGCGGCTTCAATTTCCTTATCAGTGAATCCGCCTTCAGGCCCTATAAAAAGACGCACCCTTTTTTCTCCGCGGCTTAAAATTTTATCCATGGCGTCATGGATGGAAACTTTCTTTTCCAGTTCAAACGCCACAAGGGAAGGAATATCCGCGCTCTTTACCGCATCCTCAAAATGAGCGGGCGCTGAAATTTCAGGGATAAACGCCCTCCCGCACTGTTTGCAGGCTGAAACTATCACCTGCCTCCATCTGTTCAACTTTTCCGGCCATTTTCCGCGCAAATCATACTGGGTCCTTTCCGTAATCATAGGCTGAAAACGCGCGACCCCTATTTCAACGGCATGCTGAAGTATGCTTTCCACTGTCTGTCTTGAGACAAGGGAAAAACAAAGCTCGATCTGCGTCTCAGGCTCAAGATCGTCCATCCCGGAAACCAGTTTTCCCTCCATAACTCCGCCTGAAGCCCGAACGATAACGGCAAGATATTTTCGGCCTTTTCCGTCAAAAATTTCGATATTGTCTCCCGGCTTATGCCGCATGACTTTAACCGCATGACGCGCTTCCGGGCCGGACATCAGAAAGGAGCCGTCTTTTATGTTCTCAGAGGGAACCAGATATTGGGGCATATGTCATATATTAGCAATTAGTTGCCTCCTAGACTAAAGATGGACGGAGGCTGGCGAACTGGGCATCTGGGCGGCTGGGAAACTGGGCCTCCGGCGCCTGAGTCCCGAAGCGCCGGCGGGACTTGACACCGCATAAAGTTTGGGATATAATATTAGCACTCAGGGTTATTGAGTGCTAATAAAGGAACGGACCGTTTCATGAGAGTTTTAAAGCCGGAAATAGCTCAGGAGCGCAAGCGCAAAATACTGCATTGGGCCGTGCATCAGTATGTGCGCACATCCAAACCCGTAAGCTCGGAATCCGTCGCGGAAAAGGGCAGTTTTAAAGTGTCAAGCGCCACGATAAGGAATGTGCTCAACGAATTGGAGAAAGAGGGTTATCTTTATCAGCCCCATGCTTCCGGCGGCAGGATTCCCACGGACATGGGCTACCGCTCCTATGTCAATTATGTGCTTGAAATGCAAAAGCACGCCGTTTTTGAACGCGAAACGATAGAACAGGAATACACCAAGCGCATGGATGAGACTGACCAGCTTATGGCTCAGACATCCAAAATCCTTTCGGCGCTTTCCAAATCCGCTGGATTTGTCCTCCCCCCCGCCGCCGAAGGAGATTCCATACGCAGGGTTGATATAATACCGCTTGACGCAAAAAGAGCGCTCATGGTTCTTGTCACAAATGCGGGGGTGGTAAAGCACTGGCCCATAAATCTTGAAGGAGAAACCGATCACAAACGTCTGCGAATATTAAGCAATTTCATGAATTACAGGATTTCCGGTCTGACCTTCAGCGAAGCGAAAAAAACTCTTTGGGAAGATATACACAGCAGAGATCCCGAAATAAAAGACACCGGCTATATCGCCAGACAGCTTCTTGAAGACTTTGACAGATACACCCAGCCCGGAGAAAATCTTTATCTGGAAGGGATGGGACGGCTTTCCGACAGCGTTGACGACCATGATTTTTCCGATTTACGCAACGTACTGAAGGTTGTGGAAGAGAAAAAACAGCTTTCGGAAATACTGCGGGAAAGGCTTAAAAACTGCATAGAATCGGGCAGGAGCGCGCCGGGAAAGAAAGGCTCTTATCCCTTGGTAAGGATAACCATCGGTTCGGAGAATGAAGTGCGGGAACTGCGGAATTTCACCCTGATTTCATCGGCATACTGCGTGAAAGATAAAATGCTGGGGCTGGTAGGCATACTTGGGCCTAAGAGAATGGAATATCCTAAAATGATTTCCATTGTAAACGACATAAGCGAAATGGTCAGCCATGCGCTTGAAGAGTGGAATAAGGACTCGTAATGAAACCAAAAAAGGAAAAAATTGAAACACAGCAGGACGCCGCCGTAGGTGTTTCTCCCGAACATCCGCAGGCGATACCCGCGCAGGAGAAAGCTCAATGTCCCCCTGCGCCGGAAACGGCGGAAAAAAAGGCCATGGAATACTATGACCAGCTTTTAAGGCTTAAAGCGGAATTTGAAAATTACCGCAAACGTGTTGAAAGGGAAAAATCAGATCTTATAAAGTGGGGCAAGGCGGAGCTTCTTTTGAAACTTATTCCGCTTTATGACGTCCTCTTAAACGCGCACTGCCATGTGAACAAGATATTGGAACAGGAAAAATCCGCATGCCAGGGCGGGGCAGACGAGTCCACTGGAAAAATCCATGACTCGCAGTCCCATTCCTTTCTTAAAGGCGATGAGAATGGGTCAGCCCAAACTCACTGCCCTCAAGGAAAGTTTGGGCAGTCCCGCGCAGGCGAGCTCTGTAAAGGATTGGAATTAATTTTCGGCGAATTTTCAAAAGTATTTGAAGCCGAAGGCATAAATATCATGGAGACGGTCGGAAAGCCCTACGATCCGATGTCCCACGAAGTTATCGGCACGGTAGAAAACAGTCCGGCCGATGACGGCAGCGTAGTGGAGGAAATTCAGAGAGGATTTGTGATAGGCGGAAAAGTTCTCCGGCCGGCGCGGGTCCGTATAGCCCAAAAAAAGCGCGCGGAGCCGGGAACAGAACAAACAAAGACAGGCGAAATACAAAAGGAGGAAGTTTAATATGCCCAAAATAATAGGAATTGATCTCGGAACATCTAATACCGCCGCCGCCGTGATGGAAGGCGGACATGTCACAATAGTGCCTTCGGCGGAAGGCAGTTCCATAGGCGGAAAAGCTTTTCCGTCTTATGTGGCTTTTACAAAAGACAGCCAGCTTCTTGTCGGGGAACCCGCGCGCAGACAGGCCGTGGCAAATCCGGACGCTACGATAACGGCTTTCAAGCGCAAAATGGGCACCGACCACAAATACAAAATACTCGGCAAGGAATTCACGCCCCAGCAGCTGTCGGCGTTCCTTCTCCAGAAAGTAAAAAGGGACGCGGAGGCGTTTCTGGGAGAAAAGGTTGATAAAGCCGTAATAACGGTTCCGGCTTATTTCAACGACAACCAGCGCCAGGCCACAAAAGACGCCGGCACCATAGCCGGACTTGAAGTGGTAAGGCTAGTGAACGAACCCACCGCGGCCGCTCTCGCTTACGGACTCGACAAAAGCGGAAAAGACCAGAAAATAATGGTTTTTGACCTTGGAGGCGGAACGCTGGACGTTACCATTATGGAACTGGGGAAGGAAGGGACTTTTGACGTTATCTCCACATCCGGCGACACGCAGCTCGGCGGCACGGATATGGACAATGCCCTTATTGATTACATAACGGATGAATTCAGAAAAGACACCGGCATAGACCTCAAAAAGGATTCCACCGCCGCCCAGAGAATAAAAGAATCCGCGGAGAAAGCCAAAATAGAGCTTTCAACTGTCATGGAAACGGATATAAATCTTCCCTTTATTTCGGCGGACGCCTCGGGACCTAAACATCTTACGCTGAAATTTTCCCGCGCAAAGCTTGAGACTCTGGTTGAGTCGATCGTAAAGCGGTGTAAAAATTCCGTAGACCATGCGATTGCCGACGCGAAACTAAAGACTTCCGACATTCACCGCATAATACTGGTTGGAGGCCCCACCCGCATGCCGATAGTGCAGAGGTTTGTGGAAGATTTCGTAGGCAAGAAAATTGAGCGGGGAGTGGATCCCATGGAATGCGTGGCGGCCGGCGCGGCCATACAGGCGGCGGTTCTTACCGGCGAAGTTAAAGACGTGCTTCTGCTCGACGTAACGCCTCTTTCACTGGGCATAGAGACGCTCGGCGGGGTGTTCACCAGGCTTATAGAAAGGAATACCACTATTCCTGTTAAAAAAACGCAGATATTTTCCACCGCCTCGGATAATCAGCCCGCGGTCACCGTACACGTGCTTCAGGGCGAGCGCGCCATGTCGGGAGACAACGTGTCTCTGGGTAAATTCGACCTGGACGGCATAGCTCCGGCTCCGCGCGGAATTCCGCAGATAGAAGTCATTTTCGACATAGACGCGAACGGAATACTGCAGGTTTCCGCAAAAGACCTTGGAACCGGAAAGGCCCAGCATATAACAATAAGCGCGCCCAACAAGCTTTCCAAGGATGACGTGGATAAATATGTCAAGCAGGCCGAAAAATTCGCCGACGAGGACGCCAAATACCGCAAAAACGTGGAAGTAAAGAATGAGGCCGACACCGTCCTTTACACCACGGAGAAGGCGCTCAGGGAGCACGGCGGAAAAGTGTCCCAGGATGAAAGGCTTTCCATAGAGCGGGCGGTCGGCGAGCTCAAAGACGCGCTGAAAACGCAGGATACCGACAGGCTTGTAAAAGCGAAAGACGAAGTCCTGCGCGTGTCGCAGAAGCTTGGAGAAGCGGTTTACAAGGAAGCGCAGGCGAAAGCACAGGCGCAGGCCCAGCCGCAGTCCGGCGGGAACGGCTCGGAAAAACCCGAGACAAAAAAAGAAGACGTGGTGGACGCCGAAGTAGTCGAAGATTCAAAAGATAAAAAGTAATAAAGAGGGTAGACGGTCCCATTCTTTCCACTAAAGCATTGAGAATGGGACCGTCCCAAACTCAACTGCATTTAAGGAATTGTTCGGGACGGTAGATGGGAAATGGTAGACGTATAGGACAAAAACGAAAGACGAAAACAAAAAAATCTTTTTCATCCATTATCTTTTTTTCTTTATTTTTGCTTTTCCGTTTCCATTCTTTTGTTTACCGTTTACCTTCTACCGTTTACCTTTTACCTTCTTATTTATTATGAGCTCTAAAGACTTTTACAAGCTTCTGGGCGTGCCCAGGAACGCCACCGACGGTGAAATAAAATCCGCGTTCAGAAAGCTGGCTCTGCAATGCCACCCCGACCGCAATCCCGGCAATAAACAGTCTGAAGATAAATTCAAAGAAATAAACGAAGCTTATGAGATCCTTTCCGACGCAGGGAAAAGACGAACATACGACCAATTCGGCTACGACGCCGTTAATTCGGGAGCGGGAGCCCATGGGTTCGGAGATTTCCAGAACGCCGAATTCGGAGATTTATTTTCAAATATCTTTGAAACCGTGTTCGGCGGAGATATGGGTAACGGACGACATTCTCATTCCGGCAGGCGCGGGGCGGATCTTAAATATGACATTGAAATAAGCCTTGAAGACGCGTATACGGGCGTTATGCGCCCGATTAATTTTGAAAGAACAGAGATATGTCCAACCTGCAAAGGAAGCGGAGCAAAACCAGGATTCGGGCTTAAACGCTGCTCCACCTGCCGCGGCTCTGGCAGGGTCCAGTATGTGCAGGGATTTTTCGCCCTTACCCAGACCTGTCCCGACTGTTCAGGACAGGGAGAAGTCGTTGAAACCCCCTGCAAAAACTGCCGGGGAGCGGGAAGGGTTAAGGGAAAAACATCCGTCAATATAAAAATACCCCCCGGAGTGCAGGAGGGGACCACGCTCAGAATACAGCGGGCGGGCGACGCGGGATTGCGCGACGTTGAAAGCGGGGATTTATACGTTCATGTCCATATCCATCACCACTCCGTTTTTGAAAGAACGAATGACGATCTTTTATATACCTGCAGGCTGAATTTTCCGCAGGCCGCCATGGGCTGCAGGATAGAACTCCCGTCCATAGACGGACCCAAAACCGAGTTTGAAATACCGGAGGGCGTTCAGCACGGCGCCGTTTTGCGCGTCGCCGGAAAAGGCATGCCGAGCCTCGGAGGCAGAAAAAAGGGCGACCTTATGGTCAAAATAGCGGTGGATATTCCGCATGAGCTTACGGAAAACCAGAAAAGACTGCTTTCTGAATTTGCCGAAAGTCTGAAGGAACAGCCTGAAAAAACGCAGGACAGCGGTTTTTTTAAAAAGGTTTTCGGTTAGTAAGTGTTTGCCGCAGACACCAGGCAAGCCCAGTCACCAGCAACCCATGTCACCAGTCAGGGTATAAGAAGTAATAAGTAAGAGGGTGAGACTGAATCACTTTCCGCTCATTCACTTACTCACTCTCCTGCTCACTCACTTCTTTACGCCGTCCGATCTTTCTTCGTGTCTTGGTGCCTTCGTGTGAGACTGTCTTTTTCTTTCTGATGACCTTGGCCGCTGGTGGTAATATGAAAAGGTAACTTCCTTTCGGGGAGGTCTCAAAGGTGCTTT
>CAZFMJ010000097.1:0-8414 GCA_964520045.1 uncultured Elusimicrobiales bacterium
CTTAATCCCCGGCTGGTTTACTGCGCCATCTCCGGCTTCGGGCAGACGGGCCCCGACGCTTTCAAACCCGCCTATGACCAGATCATCCAGGGCCTGAGCGGAGTCATGGCCATAAACGGGGACGAACGCTTGAACCCTCTGCGCGCCGGCTTCCCGGTTTGCGACACTGTCGGCGGACTCAACGCCGCTTTCGCAATAATGTCGGCCCTCTATCACCGCGAACGCAGCGGGAAGGGGCAGTTCATCGATGTGGCCATGCTGGATTCCATCATGCCCATGATGGGCTGGGTGGCGGCCAACCTCCTGATAGCCGGACAACAGCCCCAGCTGATGGGAAATGACAATTTCACCGCCGCTCCGTCGGGCACGTTCCGCACCGCGGACGGCTACATGAACATCGCGGCCAACAAGCAGGAGCAATGGGAGTCGCTGTGCGACGCGCTGGAAGTCGCGCAGCTAAAGACCGACCCGCGCTTTGAGGCCCGGGACACCAGAAAGAAGAACCGCAAACTTCTGACCCCTCTGCTTGAAGAAAAACTGACTCAGCGTCCCACGGCGGAGTGGGTGGAGCTTCTCAACTCCAAAGATGTGCCGAGCGGAGCGATTTTAAGCCTGGATGACGCCTTGAACCAGCCGCAGGTAAAGCACAGGGCGATATTGAAAGAGGTAACTGCGGAAGGCATCGGCGCTCTTAAACTCTTCGGCATGGCGGCCAAGTTTTCCGATACACCCGGCGAACTCAACGCTCCGCCCCCGCGCCTTTCCGCCCACACGGCGGAAATCCTCGCGGGAATCGGCATAAAAGAGGACGAGCTCGCGTCCCTGAAAGCCAAAAAAGTCATATAATTCCGGGGACACCATACTTAATTCCTGAAGACGGCAACGGTTCCTATTTCAGTTTGAGATCCCAGGGGAAAAAAAGCAGAGCCCGGTATTCCGGGCTCTGCAACAGTTTAACTGCTCAGCCGTTAAAGCCGAAGTGTTATTTTTTTGGGGGAGCGGTTTCCTCTTTCTTCATCATCCCGCCTTTCATCATTTCACCCTTCATCGGACAATCGGGATGCATCATAGGCCCGTTGCCCGTTCTCTCTCCGGATATCATCATTTCCCCGCCGGAACAGCGGCAGTTCTTCCTGGCATGACTGCCCAGACCGCAAATGATTCCCAGCAGGCCTATGACTATGATAGACCAGCCCAGAACCTGCCCGGTCTTCTTTACGTAATTGGCGGTTTCTTTTGAAGAATGCTGCAAAACCCAGTAACCAATGACCGCCATCAAGGCATAAAGCGCCACTGCCATATGAACCCCGGCTCCGGAACAGCAGCCATGCATTCCGCCGCGCATTCCTCCATGCATTCCCATGGCCTGCGCCGCCGCGGGAACAGCCGTCAGCAATACCGCTATTAATATTTTCATGTAACCCTCCTCCTTATGATAGAACCCGTTTAAAGTCTACGATATTCCGGATAAAAACACAAAGCGGTTTTTTTGCCGGAAATACGGGACCCTGATGATTAAATTACAGCGTCAATTGAACCGCGGAATGGGGGGGAAGAGGAGGGAACAGAAGACTGCCGCGCATATCCGGCTTGTCACATCGGATTTCTTTCTTTCAGTATCGTAAGACTTTGCCGTATCTGGGCTTTATTCTTTTCGCTTTTGGTCAGTTCCAGCGCCTTTTCGTAATTTTTAACGGCCCATTTGATATTGCCGGCTTTTTCCAGACACTGCGCCAATCTTATATAGGAATTTATTACGGAGCCGTCGATTACTGAAAGACGTTTGGCGGCCTTTATCGCGCCGCTGAAATAGCCGCCGGCTTTTTTAAATTGCTCCTGCTTAACATATATCATTCCAAGCCGGTCCTGAACACTTATAAGCTCGGTATCCTGCGGCGTTAAAGAATTCATGATATCGAGATAAACATTTTCCGCCTCGCTGAACTTATCCTGTTTGAATAGAACTTCCGCGAATTCGCCGTTTATGTAAAAATTATCGGGATCGGCCTCCAGCGCCTGCTTGTATTCGGCTTCCGCTTTGACATAATCTCCGGCGATGGAAAATTCCCTGGCCCAGGAGAGATGATTCCCTTCCGCGACGGAAACCGGAGGGGAAGAAGATACCGGCGCTTCGCTTTTTCCGTCGAGGTCCGCGATATGGCGCACAAGAACGTCCGGATAAGCCTGATGCTGTGAAGAAGACGACTCCGCCACTTCGCCTGTTTCTTCGGCGTAACCCACGGGAACCATAATATCCGCTGATGGAGGAACGGGCGCTCTTTCGCGAATTTTCTTTTGACGCCCGCCGAAATAAAAGTACAGGCCCGTATTCATTGAAACTCCGATATCTCTTGCTTTAAGGCTTCCGGCTTCAAGGCCTATGCGGGCCGGAACGAAATCCACTGCGGCCGACACCCATCTTGAAAGGAAATATTCGCCCCCCGCAAACACGGCTCCTTCATAACCTTCGCCCTTAAGGCCGCGCGCGTCGAATTTTATGTATCCGCCTTCAGGTCCGGCAAAAAGTCTTATTTTATCGCCCGTATAAAAATTCCAATATGCCCTGCCGGCGTAAACCTTCACGCCTCCGCCCATGACCCATCTGCCTTCCAGACTGAATTTATCCGAAGTTTCGCATTTGACGCCCGCATAAGGCCAGCCCAGACCCAAGCCAAAGCCTTCGGCCCGGCAGTTTTGAACATGGAAAGCCAAAAGTAAAATAAGGAGTTTGAACATATGGTTATAACAATATAGCATTATAGCATGTCATTTTTATTACAAACGAACAGGCCGGGCACTGCCTCGGGTATGACTTTTTTTCTTGTCCGGCGGCTGGACCGCTGTCCAGCCGCCTCGCCTCTTCTGTTTTTGCTTTTCCGTCTACCGTCTCCCATCCACCCTCCCCTTAGAACCCGCAATAAAACCGACATATAATCTTTCTAAAATATGCCTATTGCAAAACGCGCCCCGGCCGGTTCGTTTTCCTCCGGTATGCGGAGAGGGCCAAAAGATTATACAATCGCAGATGGGTAAATTTTCGGCTGCGGGAGGACGTGAATATGAAAAATAACGCCAAAATAGCGATTTGCGCATGTCTGGGCTTATTCTGCGCCGCCTGTCTTTTCCAAAAATACTCCGAGGCCGCAGGGGCCGCCCCCAGGAAATATACGATAGACTATACGTTTAAGTCGATCGTGCCGCGCCGCGATTCAAAAACCGACCAGGTCACGTATTCGGTGTCTCTTGCGGGCATAGGCAGGGGCAAGCTCAAGAAAGGCGAGGCTGAATACCAGCGCGGCGAGTTTGACGGCAGCCGCTTTGAAAAAAGGAACAGGGGAGGCCAGATAGAATACAGAAGCTCCGACGTATTTATTTACGCCGAACTGCGCCCTCTTTTAAAATATTTCGGCGTCCATAACGTGCAGGGACTAAAGAATAAGTCATTCACCAGCCGTTACGAAGATATCCACGGCGCGATCAAAGAGTTAAGACTCGCCGCCGGTCAAAATTCAAAAGAGGCGGCGCCGTCCAAAACCGAGATATACGAGAAACTGGCGCAGGCGTTAAGCCGGATGGAAATTCCCGATTATTCCGAAACGGACATAGACAGCGTTCAGGCGGCCTTTGACATCCTGTACTCGTGCAGCGACACGAGCGAAGAAGCCCGCGCAAGAACTTCGCAATGGGAGGAATGGCTGCAGAACGCGATCCCCAAATTGAACCAGAACGTCAGGCTCGTCTACGCCAAGCAGGAAGAATTGCCGGCGCTGACAAGCGCGTGCGGGGGGGAAGGCTACTTCAGGCTTGAGACCCTGGACGGGAACAACTACCGGATGGTAAAAATATCGGCCGGTCTACAGCCCGCCGAATTTTATGAAAAAGGCGGCCCCGGCGTTCAGGCGGCAAAGTCCGCGGGCAAACAGCAGGCCGCGCCTCTGCCGCCGGCGGCCGTATCGGCCCCCGGAACGCCGTTGAAACAGAGAGTCCGCTTTTATTCCATCAAGGACGTCAAGAAAGGCGACGATGAGATTTTGATAACGGGCGAGGGCAGTTCCATAGCCAACAACGGAGGCCTGCATTTTACCCAAAACGCGCAAAATGCCGCGTACCCGCCGATAGAAGTCACCGTCGCCAAAGCCGGACCGGCGATGAAATCATGCTTCAAGCTGGCTAAACGGCACAAGAAGAACAAAGAATCAATGGATATACAGGGCGAAGGGCTTTACGCCGATACGCCCCGCGCGGCCGGAGAACAATCTTTGGGCGTTTTTAAGCTGACGATCCTGACCCACTGCCAGCCCGGCGCCGGCCGCACGCTGGGTCTTGACGACAATTTCCTGCCCGCCGGAAAAACCGAGTAGCCGGATCAATAAAAGCGAGGCAGAGAGCAAGCAAGATAGTGAGACAGTGAATAAGCGGGAGAGTAATCAGTGAGTGAGCAAGAGAGTGAGTAAGCGGGATGACCTCCGGCATGACAAAAATAACAGCCGGTCATTTTTCATAACCGACCTCGTTTTCATAGACGCCCAGTAGCCCAGAAACCCAGTTTCCCAGTAATAGAGTCACCAGTTTCCAGTCTCCAGTTTGACTTGTTTCTTCGTTATGTCTGGTGACATGGGCCGCTGGTGACTGGTGGTCTTAATTGCTGTCCAGCCGTTAGGCCTAAGCCCCTTCCGCATTTCGGAAATTCATAATAATGTAGAATATATGTGATCAATAAAAAGGGGACAAAAATGAAACGATACAAAAACCTCAGCGGCAATTCCTCGGTTGCAGGGTATGAAATTGCAAAAGACTCCGTAACAGTTAGATTCGCGGCGCATTCAGTCTATAAATATTCCAATCAAAGCGCGGGCCCCGGCAATATAAGCCAAATGAAGTCCCTTGCGCTTACAGGGAAGGGATTGGGCACTTTTATCGACACGAATGTAAAAGAGCGGTTTGCAAGAAAAATAAGATAATAACGGAAAGTAGATAGTATATAGCAGATAGTAGATAGGGAACAGCGGATAAATAATATTTCCGCTTATCTTTATTCTCTTCGCCTTTTCTTTCCGTTCCCGAGGTTAGTTTGTCTGTGGTTTGTTTGGAGGGAATCCAGTCCTCTTTGCCGTTTAACTGTTTTTACCTAATCTCGTTTTCATAGACGCCCAGCTCCCCAGCGGCCCAGTTTCCCAGAAATCCAGATGCCCAGTAACAGAGTCACCAGCAGTCTAGCTGCCTAGCCGTCCAAGAAGGCCGTGTTTTAATTCGGCGCGCATCTTCGCCCGTATCATATCGTGCGCCGTATCATGGGTCCAGCGGGATTTAAGTATCCTTTCAGGACTGAATCTCATCGTCGCGGTAAGAGCAAGAGGCATATTTTTTCTCCCTTTCCTTCACTATTGTTATAACAAAACCCTGCGATTAATAGATTGCCGGCCTGCGACATTTTCTTTAAATTTTAACGACCAGATTTTGCGGCCGGCCATCCCAATTTATTCCTCCCCCTTGACGGGGGAGGACCGAGACGGGGGTGAAACAACCGCAATTCCCGTCGAAAACCTGCGCCTATCCGTCATACCCAAGCGTTTTAATCGGGTATCCAGTTATAAGTTCCGGTTAAGTATCCAGTTCCACCCGTCTTTTAAAATCTTTGAATCTTCGAGAAACGTCCCCTCGACCTTCGCATGATCCGCTTTGCAGAGGTTTTTCCTATTCAGCAGATTGTGACGACACTGTCGGCAAAATTGGGCTGGTCTCATTTTGTTGAAATTATTCAGTTAAAAGATTCTATCCAAAGAGATTTTTATGCGGAAATGTGCAGGATTGAAAGCTGGAGCATTCGTACACTCCGCGCTAAGATCGGCGGCATGCTGTATGAACGCACCGCCCTATCCAAAAAACCAGCCGAATTAGCGGCCATCGAGTTAAAAAAATTGAGGCAGGAAGACAAACTGACGCCGGATTTAATTTTCCGCGACCCTTATTTCCTTGACTTTTTAGGACTCAAAGGAGTTTATCAGGAAAAGGATATTGAGTCTGCTATTTTGCGCGAGATGGAATCCTTTATTCTTGAGCTCGGAACGGGTTTTGCTTTTATGGCCCGCCAGAAGCGTATGCAAATAGGCGGAAACGATTATTATTTAGACCTTCTTTTTTATCATCGCGGGCTTAAACGGCTGGTTGCCATTGAACTAAAACTTGATAAATTTAAGCCGGAATACAAGGGCCAGATGGAACTTTATTTGCGCTGGCTTGAAAAATATGAGCAGCAGCCTAATGAAAACGGTCCCATCGGTTTAATCCTATGCGCCGGAGGCGGTCATGAGGAAATTGAACTTTTGCAGCTCGGTAAAAGCGGCATCCGTGTGGCAGAGTATATGACAGAACTTCCTCCGCGCAAAATTCTTGAAAAGAAACTGCACGATGCCATCCGCATAGCGCGGGAACGGCTTGCGGTTAATCAGTTGAAACATGACAAAAACTGAAACTTTGAAACAACCATCCAGATATCCGCCATACCCGAAGGTTGTAATCGGCCATCCACACGTCCGTCATACCCGAGCGTTTTAATCGGGTATCCAGTTATAAGTTCCGGTTAAGTATCCGGTTCCACCCGTCTTTTAAAATCTTTGAATCTTCGAGAAACGTCCTCTCGACCCTTAACTCTGGCTAGGCCTAAAGCCTGAAAAAATCTGCCCTTTGGGCTCACGCGGGAAAATTGATTCCGTGATATAATTTTATGGAAAATGAAAAACCTTATCTTTGTGCTTCTTTCTTTTGCCCTGCCGCCCGGAACATGGGCGCAGGAAGGCGGGCTTCCGGCAGGATTCAGGGATATCCCGTGGCAGAAAAATGAAATTATAAGCGAAACTCCCGAAGCGCGGCAGGACGGGAGGGCGATAAGCCGCGGTATCCTCGGCGGGGCAAAGACAGGCCCCCGTTTTGAAGGCTGGTATACAAGGATCACCAATAAGGACGGAGACCGGACAATAGCCTTTATCACAGGCTCCTTTCTTCCGGGCGGGGTTCAATTCTCGCCGGCGCTGGCCATGCCGGGATACCTTGCCGTTCTTATAAGCGACGGCGCGCAAAAAGCGCTTAAGGTCTATGAGGCCTTTCCGGAAAGCACTGCCGTTTCCGTTAACGGTAAAAAAGTTTTCAACGAAAATCCGCTGGAAATTTCCCTCTCCGGCTTGCGCGCCGATTTTGAATGGACCGCCCAAGGCTGCGGTTATATCAGCAATAAAAGTTTCGCGCTGGAAATTCCCGGCGAAATCAGCGTCAGGGGAAATTTTGGAACTCCGGTTTATTGGAACAACGACATCTCCGCAAGCCCCGAAGGCATAGCGGCGCACATCCCGCTTGTGCCGGTGCATTGGTATGTGCACTCGCTAGGCTCTCCCAGCGATTATGAATACGCTATCCCGCGCGAAGGGATATCTGTCATATCTTCCGGCTACGCCCATATAGAAAAGAACTGGGGGAAGAGCTTTCCGGATAAATGGATATGGTCGGAGGGAATAACCGACGGCAACGGCTCCCACTATGCCGTAGCCGGCGGAGAGGTGGATTTAGGGGCTTTTAAGATGACCGCCTTTCTTGCCGGTTTTCACACTCAAAAAACAAGCCTGGATTTCAAACCCCAGCAGGGAACCCTGTTTAAAACTATCATCGACGGGTGCAGCGGAACTTTTTCCATGGTTCTGGCGCGGCCGGGGAAACGGCTGATTATAGATTCGGGCGCGGATCCGAAAACCTTCGGCAAGGTTTCTATTCCCACCGCCGGCGGTTTTACCGCAAACGGAGGAGCTGAATCATTTTCCGCGCGCACAACAATAGAAGCCTACGATATTGATTTCACAGGAAAGCCCACGCTTATAGAAAAGAAAACATTTGACAATTCGGCGCTGGAATTCGGCGCAAACTATATGTGCGGAAGATAGGACGGCTGGACAGCTGGGTATCTGGGCTGCTTGATTTACGCTTTGGCGGGAAGTCCAAGAATGCCGTGTTTTAATTCGGCGCGAATCTTCGCCCGTATCATATCGTGCGCCGTATCATGGGTCCAGCGGGATTTAAGTATCCTTTCAGGACTGAATCTCATCGTCGCGGTAAGAGCAAGAGGCATATTTTTTCTCCCTTTCCTTCACTATTGTTATAACAAAACCCTGCGATTAATAGATTGCCGGCCTGCGACATTTTCTTTGAATTTTAACGACCGGATTTTGCGGCCGGCCGTCCCGATTTATTCCTCCCCCTCGACGGGGGAGGACTGAGGCGGGGGTGAAAAACCCGTCATTCCGGCGGAAGTGGGAATCCAGTCCCCGTCTTTTAAAATCCCAAAAAACGACTCCGCACCCTTTTCAGTATTTAAACCCAAAAAATCACATAAGGTTGAATAGCACGACGTAACAGTGGTGCGAATACTT
>CAZFMJ010000098.1:0-8357 GCA_964520045.1 uncultured Elusimicrobiales bacterium
TGGTGAGCAGGCATATTAAAATGCAGCTTATTCGCCCGAGCCGCGTTCCGACGGGGATATTATTTTCTGAACTATAGAATCAATATTTAAATCCTGAGGGGTTTCCATTTTCAGCCTTAATGTGTTCTTATACTGCCTAAACCATGTAGCCTGTCTTTTCGCGTAGGCATTTGTAAGAGTGACGATAAGATGGATAGTTTCCTGCTGTGAAAGTTTCCCTTCCAGAAAATCTATAATCTGAGGATATCCCAGCGATTTTAATCCGGGGCAGTCCTGCGGATATCCTTTATCCAAAAGATTTTTTGTTTCATCCGTCCATTCGGCAAAACTTTCATGTGTTCTGTTTTTTATCCTGCCGTGCAGGAGCGCTTTGTTGCAGTCCAGGACCACAAAACGGGCTTTATGCGTGGGCAGTACCCCATGAAATTTTCTTGACCAAAGCTGAGATATCGGCATGCCGGTCAGCTCATATACCTCGATAGCCCGTATAACCCTTTGGATATTCCCCGCCGGTATATTTTGCGCCGCCAGCGGATCTACTTTCGCAAGTTTTGCATGCAGTTCTTCTTTTCCCCCGGTCCCTGCCAGATATTGCAGTTTTGTGCGTATCGCGGGATTTCCTTCCGGCAGGGGGTCAAGGCCGTTCCAGAATGCCTGAAGGTAAAATCCCGAGCCTCCTGCGAATATGGGAAGTTTCCCTTTCGCTGATATTGATTTCAGCGCATTTTCCGCGCCGGAGATGAATTTGCCGGCATCATATGAGTGTTTGGGGTCCAGAAAGTCGACAAGATGGCAGGCGATCCCCTCTACGGAATAAACCGCGGTTTCTTTTTCCGCGGTCCAAGCGCCTCTGGGTTTTGATGTTCCGGCGGTCAGATATTTATAGATTTGGCGGGAGTCCGCCGATATGATTTCGCCGTTGAATTGTTTGGCAAGTTTTAAGGCCAGTTCGGTTTTACCGGATGCTGTCGGCCCCATTATGACTATGGGCTTATCAATAGAACGCGGCATTATGAATTTTCCAGTGGTAAAAGCTGCAACAAAAAAAGAAACGCCGCTTCAACAGCATATACCGCCAACCGCGCGCGTTTTACGCCTTTGCGCAGGATGCAGCGGTTTTTTTAAACATGGTTTCATCTTTTTGCGGCTTATTGCAAAGGCTGTGGCATTTGCAGTCAGGATTGCATACTTCCGGAAGTTTCAGCGCCAGCCGCGTATCGCAGTCGGCGTAATCTTCAGCGAGAATGTTGATTTTTTCGCGGCTGTGTTTGCTTATTTTGGTGAAAGATATGCCGCTCATATATACTCCGCCCTTGCCGCGCACCCATGTAATTTTTCCTTCCACGGGTATCCCTTCCAGCCCGGGAAGCTGAAGCACTATATCAAACATCTTTGAATGAGGCGGTTCAAGAAATGTAAGAAGCCTTAATCCGCCCGCCGAAAGATCTGAAAGTATTGCGGGCTGCGACCGGCTGGCCTGGTCCTTTCTTTTTAGGCGGATATCGCTGAAAGTTATTTCCACCGGCTCAAGTATTCCGTGAAGTATCGGCAATCTTGCATGTTTGCGTCTTTCTTCGATTACAGATGTTCTTTTTCTCATATTTATTCCTTTTTAATAATTATTAAATATAGAACGCCGATAACGCTGTCCCAAACTATCCTTTAAAAGCAGTGTGTTTGGGACGGTCCCATTCTCAACGCTTTTGAGGAAGGAATGGGACTGATTTTTATGATTGAATATAATTTTTTTTTGAAGTTTAAATTATCCGCGTTCATCATATTCATCTGCCCAAACTACCCTTAGAGGCAGTGAGTTTGGACTGACCCATTCTCAAAGCCTTTGAGGAAGGAATGGGACTGCGTTATCTGCGTTCTAGTTCTTAACTCCGACAAGAGTGGTTTTTTTAAGTTTTGTTATCCGGGTATTTATCAGTTCCCCGGGATTGCCCGAAAAATTTTCAAGACAGGCGCGGAAATTGGATGATGTTCTGCCGCTGTTTCCTGTTTCCAGAAGAACTTCGTGCGTTTTGCCGATCTGCGATTGCAGGGATTTTCTGGAACACATCTTAACCGTTTCAAGCAATTCCCGGAGGCGGTCTTCCGTTTCCGTCCCGTCGACCGGTTTGCTGTTTTTATAAGCGGACGTCCCCGGTCTGGGAGAATATTTAAAGCAGTAGGCGAAAGAAAATCCGCCTTCCGCGGCCAACTCAATCGTCCGCCGGAAATCATCCCTGCTTTCTGTAGGGAATCCTACTATAAAATCCGTCGATAATGCAATATCGGGAACCGCCGAACGGAGTTTGTCCATGACTTGCATGAATTTTTTGCGCGTATAACCCCGTTTCATCAGTTTTAGTATTCTGTCGGAACCCGACTGCGCCGGCATGTGTATATGCCTCGCGGCTTTTTTGCATGCGGTAAAAGTTTCGATGAATTCCTCGTTCATATAAGCCGGATGGGGGCTCATAAATCTTATGCGCTTTATTTTGTCGATTTTCTCAAGCATTGTTAAAAGTTTCGAAAAATTAACGCCTCCGCTTTTGTAGGAATTTACGGTCTGGCCCAAAAGCATTATTTCGGCAAAACCCTTTCCCGCTTTTTCTTTTGCTTCCCGCAGTATTTCGCAGGCGGGTCTGCATAATGCGCCGCCTCTGACGCTTGGAACTATGCAGTATGAGCACAAATGGGAACAGCCGCGCATGATCGTCAGGTAGGCGGTCAGATTATCGCCGGGAACTAAAGAAAGGGGAGCGGAGGGGATAGGAGAAATATTCTGCCCATATGTTTCATGCTGATGACGGGAATGAAGAAAATTTTTTAAAATTTCGGGGAATTTATTTATTTTCTTTGCGCCTATGATCAAATCGATAAAAGCGAAATTTCCGCGCAGATACGCCTCTTGTCGCTGGGCAACGCATCCTGCCACGATCAAAATCCGGTTTTTCCGCAAAGATTTCCAGCTTTTAAGCCTTCCGATTTCAGAAATTGCGCGGTGTTCGGCATGTTCCCTTACGGCGCAGGTATTGATTATTGCCGCGTCCGCGTCATTAAGACGGGAAGTTGTTTCAAACCCTTCGTTTGACATGGCGGCTGACATCTCCTGAGAATCTGCCGCATTCATCTGGCATCCGAAAGTGCGCAAAAAAACCCGCGGCCTGTCATGAGCGGAGTCGAATGGCCTGTCGTGAGCGGGGGCGAAGTTGTTTTTTCTCTTATTCCTGATCATTTTATCTGCCGATAAAAAACCCCATCTCTATGTTTTAAGGCATAGAAACAGGGTTTCAATCTCTTTCCGCCATAAAGCTTTAGATGCTTCACCGCCGCGGGCTGTTCCGGATGACAGAAAGGCGGACAATAACCGACCGAAAGGGATAATAAAACAAAACAACCCCCGCGCTTCAAGACCAGAAGCATCCTGCATCTGGGAGAAGTATAAAATATGACCGCAGTATCAGGGCAAAGACATCCGCCGTGTTATATAACTTTAAATCTGCGTCTTTTTGAAATTATATATTCCCCGTTATTCTTGTGTATCCGCGCTACGGCCTGATGGAAACCGGTGCTGTAAGAGTGCCAGTCATACCACCAGAATCCGACCGCGTATCTGCAGGACTGCCAGGGCTGGTCGTCTATTGAGATCTCCGTGCGGCAGCATTCTCCTGAACCGATGCGTATGGTGTAGTGCCTGCTGGTGATGGTTTCCATGTTTTTGGGATGGTCTATCACCACATAGTCGGTGGTTGCGGTCGTTTTTGTCGGTTTTATTGCGGTTTTTCTTGTCATGGTTTTGGTCATTTCTTCTCCTCTGTATTTCGTTTAGGCGCCCGTAGGTTCAACAGTCTCAAGCGTGTTAAAAATCCCGATTGATTCATGAATGGGTTTTTTAAAATGGATTCTTATTACTTTTCGTTCTGCCGCGTCAAGAGCCTGAAAATCTCCCATAGCCTGCGCCATTTCCAATTGCAGGAATGAAAAATGTTCCTCCGGCACGGGGATATCATAGCCGTGATCTATGGTTAGTATGAGGAACACTCCGCTGTTCCGCCCGCCTTTATGAAGCTGTCCGGTGGAATGCAGATAGCGCGGTCCGTAGCTGAATATAGCGGCTGCGCCGGTTTTTTTGAGAATATATGACTGCATTTTAGCAAAGGCTGTTCTCCCCGCTTTGTCGTCGGGCAGATATGCCAGAAGGCATGCGTAATCTCCCTGATTAATCATTGACATATAGTCGCAGAGCATATTATCAGGATCGGGTATTCTGCCGTTCAGGCATTTCAGGGCCGCGCGGGAATAAAAAGCGTCGAACAACGCGGTATGAACCATCACTTCCGGTTCTTTTATTCTGCCCTTTTCGTGAAATTCTCTGAGAAATATCTGCGTTCTGTTTTTTGAATCCTGTACATTAGGCTGGTCAAAAGGATTTATTTTCATTAATGCGCCGGCCGCCGCGGTAGCTATTTCCCAGCGCAGAAACTCGGCGCCTATTGAATTTAGATTTTTCATCGGTATTTGCATCGCAGGATGACCCGCCTGCTGCAGTTTTATAAGGCGCGCGTTCAAATTTTCTTCGGGATACAGATTCGCTCCTATGGTTATAAAAAACCGGTCATTCCCGTATTGTCCGGGTTCGGCAGGCGGTTCATTCGTTACCGGCACGAGCCCTTTTTCGTCCTTTCCCGTGCTTTCTGCAAGAAGCTGTTCAATCCATAATCCGAACGGCTCAAGAATGCGGGGTAATAGGAGCGTTATTTTATCTTTGCCGCAGGCATGCATCTCTGCCAGCGCGCTGCCAAGCAAAAGAGCGGGGTTATTTTCAACCGGCGTTTCCGCGGAACAGGCTTTTGCCATTTCCAAAGCCTCTTCAAGAATTGAGCGTAAGTCAAAGCCGCTTATTGCGGCCGGAACCATTCCGAATAACGAAAGGGCGGAGAATCTGCCTCCGATATCGGGCGGATTTATAAATACTTTTCTGAACTTCTTTTGCGCCGCAAGAGTTTCAAGCCGGGTTCCCGGGTCGGTTATGGCTATAAATGAATCGCCGGGATTGGCTTGTCCGGTTTTTGCGGATAAATCATAAAAATATTTAAAAAAACAATTCGGCTCTATTGTGGAGCCTGATTTACTGGAAACGATAAAGAGCGGCCGTCCTTTCTGCGCCGAAACGCGGGCGTTTTCTATCCACGCGGGATCGGTGCTGTCTAAGACTATTAACTCCGGAAAACCTTTTCCGGGGGCGAATATGCGGCGCAAAACTTCCGGCGCAAGACTGGAACCGCCCATTCCTAAAACTACGGCTTTGTTAAAGCCCGCCTTTGCGGTATTTTTTGCGAACTCTTCTAATTCGGGAATCGCGTCGCGCATTTTCTCCGGCGCGGCGAGCCATCCGAGAGAATTAAGAATCATCTGCCGCTGGGTTAAATTCTGAGCCCACAGATCAGGGTCCTTGGACCATAATCGCTTGCCGAAATCCATATTTTTCAGGATGTCCATGCATTTTTGCGGAACTTTTATTCCGGAACCATTCTTATTGTTATTCGAAATCTCCGCGTCTGAAACGGCATTTTTTTCCGCAAGTAATTGCTGTCTTTTTGTTTCAAGATGGCGCAGCAGTGAATCGTGCGCCCGGACAAATTTTTCTACGCCGTCTTTCTCTAGTTTTTTCATTACGGTCTCAAGATTTATGCCTATTTTTTTCAGGCGGTTCAGATGGTTTTTCGCGGCCGGCAGTCCGCGTGAAACGGCGGATTTTGGTTTTCCATGGTCGGCAAAGGCCTCAAAAGTAGTCTCCGGAACGGTATTGATCGTTCCCCTGCCGATAAGTTCGTCAACGTAGATTGTGTCCGGGTAGGCCGGATTTTTTGAGCTTGTCGACGCCCATAAAAGCCGCTGCGGCTTTGCTCCGTCTTTTGCAAGACTCCTGAATGTCTGCGAGGAAAAAATTTTAATATATTCGGCATAAGCCAGTTTGCAGTTCGCCACTGCGGCTTTTCCCCGCAACAAAAGCAGGTTTTTCTTTGCCTTTTCGTTTTTTGCCCCGCAGACTGCGCGGGACTGCTTCGCCGCCCTTTCTGCCGATTTGTTCAGGATTTGATCAACGGCGGTGTCGACCCTGCTTACAAAAAAGCTTGCCACTGAAACGGGTCTTTCCAACGAAAGTCCTTGTTTTCTCCGGTTTTGAAGCGCTTTTATATAAGCCTTGGCTGTTTCTTCATATCTTTTAACTGAAAAAAGCAGAGTGGCGTTGACGTTTACGCCTTCTTCAAGAAGGCGTTGAACGGCTTTTATGCCGCTTTTTGTGGCAGGGACCTTAATCATTATATTGGGTCTTCCCGCTGTTTTAAAAAGCCTGAGGGCTTCTTTTACCGTGCCGGAGGCATCATTTGCCAGCTTGGGCGAAACTTCAAGGCTTACATAGCCGTCAATGCATCCCGATTTTTCATATACCGGCAGAAATAAATCAGCCGCTTTTTGTATGTCCTCCAAAGCCAGCGTTTCAAAAAACTCCTCTATGCCGATATCTTTGTCGGAAAGAAACTTTATGGCATTGTCGTAAGCCGTGCTTGAAGCTATCGCTTTTTCAAATATGGAAGGGTTTGACGTGACGCCTGAGATGCCTTGCCGGATAAGGTCCGCAAAGCTGCCGTTGTTTATTAAATCTTTGCGTATGTTATCAAGCCAAAGGCTTTGACCGATTTTTTTCAGCTGTTCAACTGATTCTTTTTCCATTTTCACCGCATCCGGGTCTTTTCTATTTCGTTTATTTTTTGAATTCTGCGCAGATGCCTTTCTTCATTTGTAAATTCAGCCTCAAGAAAAGAATGCACTATGGATTGGGCCAGCATAGGGCCTACGATGCGCGCTCCCAGACATAATATATTCAGGTCGTTATGTTCCACCGCCTGTTTTGCGGAATAGGTATCATGGCAGGTGCCTGCTCTTATGCCTTTGAATTTATTGGCCGCTATGCATGCGCCTATTCCGCTTCCGCATAGGAGTATCCCGCGCTGCGCCTTCCCCGAAAGTATGGCTTCGGCCGTCAGCCGCGCAAAATCGGGATAGTCAACGGGAACCGTGCTCCCGGTTCCCAAATCAACAGGAACATGTCCTCTGAATCGTACCTCCTGTATAACGGTGTCTTTAAGCGCAAAACCCGCGTGATCGCATGCGATCGCAATATTCATAGGCTAATAAATTCTAGCAAATTAAACCTTTTCTAAAGAAGAGTTTTTTATCCAGCCTTTTATGCCTTCCTTTGGAATGCCTATTTCAATCCAATCTTCTCTCCCGTCAAGTATCTGGGCCAGGCGTCCTTCCGGGAGCGTGGCTGAGGGGCTGAAATTATCTCCGGGTCCGCTTCGCAATTCGGCGGCAGGCTCTACTACTACCGCGATTCCGGCGAATTCCGTTGTTTTGCGCAGCAGCGTCCACGAGGCGGCAGCGGCCAGCAATACCGCCGCGAAAATTAAAGGTGTTTTTAAAAAAAACCTCCAGAGCGGCCTGAATAGGTAAATTGAGCAGGTCAGGGAAAAAATCCATAAAAATATCCAGCTCAATCCTTCAATTTCATTCGCCGACAGAAAATAATAAATATAGTGCATCGCCGCGGGAATCCCTGCGGGGACAAGATTTTCCCCCGAAAGTTTCAACGCGAAATCAAGATTGGAGCGGATATCCGAATCCCTTGGAAGAAGCCTGAATGCGCGCAGATATGAAGCTATGGCGCGGCCCGGCTGGTTTGATTTGAAATATGCGTTTGCAATGTTATAGCGCAGATAGGGATTATCCGGCTGAGATTCAATAAGCCGGGCGTAAAGGTTTATTGAGTCGGAAAATTTCCCCTCCATATACATCGCATTCGCCTGTTTTAGGCCCGCTTCCTGAGCATATCCCGGCATCAATAAAAATGTAAGGCATACGGACAGAAAGACGCATGGTATCGGGGCTGGGGCGGTTTTCATTGTTTCATCTCTTTTTCAAGAATAGTTATGAGCTTAAGAAGCTGTTTCGAGATATCCGTAAAATCCGTTTCAATCATTGATTTGCCGGAAGGCGTAAAACGCATAAGTTCCAGTTCTTTCCAGATCTTTTCAATGGATGCAAGCGAGGAGCCGGAAATTGAGGGAAATCTGTCTTTTGTTATTTCTAAAGTTTTTTTAAGGGTAAGACCGCTTACCGCCAAACCCAGTTTTCCGGATAGATATTCTATCAATGCCGAATGCAGCTCGGGCACCGCGTCCGCCGTTTTGTTCCGGCCGAACAGTGTCCCCGCATTTTTTATCCCCGCCGCGGCATTGGAAAAAGCTTTTCTATAGCGGAATGCCGCGGGGTTTAATTCGCGCAGCGTTTTGATTTTTATG
>CAZFMJ010000099.1:0-8343 GCA_964520045.1 uncultured Elusimicrobiales bacterium
TACTTGCAGGCCTCGTAGATGCTCGACGCCACCAGGATCGCGTTGCCGCGCTGGCCGCTGAGACGCGGCTTCACGCCGAAATCGAAGACGATGTCCTGCACCACGCGCTCCATGCGCGAGCGGGAACTCAGCACGTTTTGCATCGTGCCCCACTGCTCGCGCAGGGCAGCCTTCTGCCACTCGTTCAACCCCTTGGTCTTGGCATCAAACCACGCATCAATCTTGTCCTCCGAGCCAAGCCGTTGATCTATATCCCGCGCTTCGTACACGAGGTCGAGCACAACCCCATCCTCCACGCCTTCATTGAACTTATAAGTGTGGATGTAGCTGCCGAAGACTGCAAAGCTGGTATCCTTGTCCTGTTGTAGGAGCGGCGTGCCGGTGAAGCCGATGAAAACCGCACTAGGCATGAGCGCCTTCATAGTGCTGTGCAGTCTGCCGCTCTGGGTGCGGTGGCACTCGTCCACAAAGACGAACAACTCGCCCACGGTCGGGCAGGGTTGCGCTTTCAATTCTTTGATAAACGCATCAAAATCGTCCACGCCCTTCTTCCCGAACTTATGCACCAGAGAGCAAAGTAGGCGCGGTTTGGCCTGACCGAGCTGGCTCATTAGGTCGCGCCCGCTGCTGGTGCGCTTGATGGCCTCCCCGGCTTCGGTGAAGACATTCTCTATCTGCTTATCCAGCTCATCGCGGTCGGTCACAATCGCCACGCGGGCGTTAGGCTTGTTCTCCAGAATCCACTTGGCCAGCATCACCATCACGATGCTTTTGCCGCTACCCTGTGTGTGCCAGATGATGCCACCCTTATAGGCGTTGACATGCTTCTGAGCTTCCTTGACGCCGAAGTACTGGTGAACGCGGGGCAGCTTCTTCACGCCGCCGTCGAACAGCACGAAGTCGTGCATCAGTTCTATGATCCGCTCCTTGGAGCACATCTTGAGCAGATACTTATCCAGCTTAAAGCGGCTATTGTCCGCCTCGTCTTCCTTCCACTTGAGGAAATACTTCTCCTCTGTACCGATGGCACCGTATTGCAGCCCCTCGGAATCGTTGCCCGCAAAAACAAGTTGCACCGTGCTGAAGAACCATGCGTTAAACTCCGTCTGCTGGTTGGAAAGGTTCTGCCGGATGCCGTCGCCAATAGAAATGCGGCTGTTCTTCAGCTCAATCACACTGACGGCGATGCCGTTGACGTAGAGCACCAGATCGGGTCGCCGTTCGTGGTTGCCGCGTAGGGTAACTTCTTCGGAGATGCCAAAATCGTTTTTATCCGGTTGCTCCCAGTTGATGAGATGGATAGTGTCAGTAACCTTGCCTGCCTCTGTCTTTTTTTGCACACCGTAACGCAGGAGGCTGTAGACTGCCTTATTGTTGTCGTAGAGGCTGCGGTTGGGATTGCCCGCCTCGGTGAACAGCTCGTGGAGCGCTTTGGAAATCTGCGCCGGATTGTAGCCGCTCCTAGTTAAGTAGGCGGTCAGTATGCTCTCCTCAATATTGCTGTTCTCAGGACGGTCGGTCCAATCGCCGAGATAATTATAGTGGAGTTCGTTCCGGAACATGGCAATCACTCGGTTTTGGGTAATGCGTTCGGGTTGGCCGATGGTGCTCATATTAGTCTTGTCCTTCCGGTCAGCAATTCCTGCATCATGCCCTGCTTGAGGGCACGGGTTTTGTCGCGGCGTTGCTCCAATGCCGCAAGCTCCGCGTCCATGTCAGACAGCACTTCGGCGATGGCAGTTTGTTCAACTGAACTTGGGATTTTTATTTCAATAAATTTAAATTCGGAAATCCAATGCCGCTTATGATCGCCCAATTGATAATCGATTTGCTGCATTTTCTCAAAAATAAATCTCAAATTCACATCACAATTCCTCGGCTTCAAAATCTTCATGGCCGATGACTTTGCCTTAAAAGGGAATTCGACATATTTACTGGCAGTAGTAAAATCATCAAAAATAATAACGGGAAGATTATCGAAAACCCCATTTCTCTCATTCGTATAGCCAAGAATAAATGTTTTCCCTGCGGTTAATACAGGTATTTCGTTCTTGTCACTATATTCAGAATCCTTTACTAAATATTTTGTTGGTTGTTCATAGTCGAGCATCTCCCCCAAGCGCTTCACCGCCCATTCCCCCTTGAAGCCGGGGAGGCGTTTTTGGCCGGTGAGGAGCTGCTGCATGGCGGCCTGTTTGAGGTCGCGCTTCTTGGCCAGAGCAGAGTCCAGCGCACCTATCAGCGCATCCACATCGCTCAACGCCCCCGCGATAGCGCGTTGTTCCTCCTCTGTTGGCGGTAACGGAATTCTGAAAGAGTTGAGACTCTTATTGGTGATCTGATTAATTGTAGCACCAAGATGCTCATTGATCTGCCTTTTGAAGATTTCCGACTGAAAAAGATGGTGGATGAATCGCCCATTTCGGCTCCTGAAAACGGCCATGAAAGCACCGAACGTCATTCCAATGGCACGGCCATCAATCAGTGCCGATTTGCCAATAAGATCACGACTTCCATTTCGAACACAAACGAGGATGTCGTCAGATCTAACCATGATCCTCTGCGGAATCTCAGTCTCCACGAACACATTGTCCTCAAACCGAAGATCCCCCTCTTGAACGTTTGATGACCTGAGCACAAGCGTGCCATGCGAGCGCACGTCCGTTGGCCGATAAGTGAGCCCAATGAGGCATTCGCCGATCTCCCCAAGAGGCTTCACTTCCCAATCATCAGGAATCACCCCCACCTCGGTCTGCTTGTAACCGGGCGGGATTAGGACCTCACAAATCATCGCTCGCCTCCCAACTCTGCTTCTATCTTCTCCAATTGCGCCTTCAGAACTTCCTTCGAGGGCAGGTACAACTGGTATTTGGAGGCGAAAATGTTGGCGTCCTTCGGCAGGGTCAGCTCGACCAGGGCGTCGTTCTTGCGGTGGCAGAGCACAATGCCGATGGTGGGCAACTCGTCTTTGGTTTTCACATGACGGTCGAAGTAATTGACATACATCTGCATTTGACCCAGATCCTTGTGGGTCAGCTTGTCGCGTTTGAGGTCGATGAGAACATAGCAGCGCAAAAGGCGGTTGTAAAAAACCAGGTCCACATAAAAGTGGTCGTTGTCGAAGGTAAAACGCTTCTGCCGGGATTCAAAAAGAAAACCTTTTCCAAGTTCCAAAAGGAAATGCTCAATCCTATTAATGATTGCCGTCTCCAGTTCCTCTTCACTATAGCTGGGTTTCTCTTCCAGACCAAGAAACTCCAGCACAATAGGACTTTTAATTATATCCGCTGACTTCTCAATTGTCTGCCCTTTCTGCGATAAGCGCTGAATTTGTTTTTTATCACGACTTAGAGATAATCTTTCATAGAGCGAGCTGGCAATCTGGCGTTCAAGTTCGCGGCGGCCCCAACTCCCAGCCTTGGCCTCTATTTCATAAAACTGTCTTTCTTTTGGATTATCTATTGAAAGAAGTTCGACATAATGAGTCCAGCTCAGGTTAAATTTCTGTAGCAGTTCGGTAGACACCTCCTGCCAATTTAGCGGAGCTGAAAGCGGCTTACCGGATTCAACAGCCAGTGGCTGTTGAATTGGATATTCGCGATAAAACTGCCGGAATTTGCGTAGGTTAGTAGCTGAGGCCCCGCTAAGATTAAGTTTTACAGCCAAACGCTCAATTAAGCGGCTTCCATACTTCGCCCTGTCTGAGCCAATCTGTTCATACTCCACAACATACCAGCCGATCATCCAATTTCTTACGACTAGCGCAATATCTATTGAGCGAACTGCCTGATTTCGCAACTCATCATGGGTTCTACGACACAACTCAACTAAGGAATTAAAATTAAAATCAGTAGAGGCCGCTTTTTTTATCATAATTGTCCCATCTTCTTAAGGTGTTCGTCCACGCGGGCGGAGAGCTTAGCCACTTCATTGGTGAGTTTAGGCAGAGGGGTGGCGTAACGATCAGCCAGTTCCCGAATGCGTCCGGTGAGCGTCTGCGACACGCGGTCCAGTTCGCCCTGCACGGCAGTAGCAAGCGCGGCCAGCCATTTATCGTCCACCACCAGCGTCTTGATTTCGTCCCCGGTAAGTTTGTCATACTGCGCCGCGACCCTGACCATGAGGGCTTCCTGCGCGGCTTTAACCTTTGCGCTGATATTCGCTTCCTTATCCATGAGGGCGAGGTAGTCGCTGAGCACCTTGCGCTCGTCCGCCGCATCGGCATCGTCCTTGATTTCCTTCTGCCGTGCCGCGACTGAGACCTTGGTAAGTTTATCCTTGTCGTTCTTGGCCGACTCCAGCAGGCCATCCTCACCGCTGTGTTCCTCGGCCATTTCATCCAACGCCTGCTGGGTGGCCGCAACTTCAGCTTCCAGTTCCTCGATGACCGCCTGCTCGGTGGTGAAATAGCGAGCTATGACCAGAGCAGTAGGAATCAACTCGGCTCTATACTTCATCTTGCCAACGGTAAAATCGGGTTTCTCCTTCGTTTTACTACCTTTCTCGTCTATAATTAGCCGGGGCTTGGCAGCTTCGCGCCAACCGTCGCCCACAATCAGGTAAACGTCGTCCTGCATGGTCTCGGCCCAGTAGTCTATGAGGTGTTGATACACATCATAAGGATCAATCAGCCGGGCATTCTCAAAGCTGTCGAGCAGGTCCTCGGCGAGCGTTTCGATGAGCGCCTTGGGTTTGCAGCTCTGGGCGAGGCCTTTCAGGCGCGGGGTGTTGGCCGCCTTCCACTTGGTAAACAGTTTGGTCGCCGATTCATTGTAGGTGGTGAACTCCGCATGGACAAAGATGGCAGCTTTGATGCCGCTGGCGGCGACCTTTAGCTGACTGTAACCGGCGCGGTCAGCCTTTTTAAACAGCGTGGCGCGCACACTGGGGATTACCTGCCAGTAGCGGTCAAGCGCGTCTATATCCCGGTCAGGGATGCCGCCGCGCAGATGGCCATCGATATCCTGCAAGTCCTCCGGCTCGGTGCTGTCTATGTAGCGCGGC
This sequence comes from uncultured Elusimicrobiales bacterium, assembly GCA_964520045.1. Taxonomy (GTDB): domain Bacteria; phylum Elusimicrobiota; class Elusimicrobia; order Elusimicrobiales; family CAZFMJ01; genus CAZFMJ01. The sequence continues at coordinate 5,005 of CAZFMJ010000099.1, forward strand.
AAATTGAGGTTGAAGTCGTTCTTCAAGTCGCTGATCTCGGCCACCGACACCATGCGCGAGTAGCGCAAGATGTCGGCTTGGCGCGTGAAAGTATCCACTATCTTGTGAATGTCCTGGGCGCGCAGGCGGTTCTTCGGGCCGTCTTTAAGAAAGCCCTTGGAGGCGTCGATCATGAAGATGCCCTTACGGGCGGCGGCATTTTCCTTGTCGAGCACTATGATGCAGGCGGGAATGCCCGTACCATAGAAGAGGTTCGCAGGCAGGCCGATGACGGCCTTGATATAGCCACGCTGGATGAGGTTCTTGCGGATGATGGCCTCGGCGTTGCCGCGAAAGAGAACGCCATGCGGCAGGATGCACGCGCCTTTGCCGCTGGATTTTAGCGAGCGGAGGATGTGTAACAGGTAAGCGTAGTCGCCCTGCTTAGTGGGCGGCACGCCATAGTGCTTGAAGCGTTCAAAAGGATCAGTGTCCGGGTCAAAACCGGTGCTCCAACGTTTGTCGCTAAAGGGCGGATTGGCGACAACATAGTCGAAGGTCTTGAGCTGTCCGGAGGCGTCGGTGAAGAGCGGATTGGCCAGTGTGTTGCCCTGTTTTATGAGCGCCAATGGGTTATTGTGCAGGAACATGTTCATCCGGGCTAGACCTGCAGTGGCGGAGTCCTTTTCCTGCCCGTAGAGCGTGACTTTAACATCTTTGCTGTGGCTGGCCTCATCGCCGACCTTCAGCAGCAACGAGCCGGAGCCACAAGTAGGGTCGTAGACGGTCGTGTCGTTCCTGGTCTTGGCGTAGCGAATCCCAAGAAGCTGCGCCATTATGCGGCTGACCTCGGCTGGGGTATAGAACTGCCCCTTGCTCTTGCCACTTTCAGTGGCGAAGTGCTGCATCAGGTATTCGTAGGCATCACCGAGGATGTCGTCGCCGTCGGCGCGGTTCTTCGAAAAGTCGAGCGAAGGGTTCTCAAAGATGGCGATGAGGTTGGTGAGCCGGTCCACCATCTCCTTGCCGCTGCCGAGCTTCGTCGCGTCGTTAAAGTCCGGCATGTCGGACAGCTTGTTGGCGTTGGCCAGCGGCCCGAGAATTTTCTTATTGATCTGGTCGCCAATGTCGCTCTTGCCCTTGAGCGCGACCATGTCCTTGAAGCTGGCGCCCTTGGGAATCGCAATCGGGGCAAACTTCACTCCCGCGTACTTGTCACTGACGTATTTCACGAACAGCAGCACAAGGACATAGTCCTTATATTGGCTGGCATCCATGCCGCCACGCAATTCGTTGCAGCTTTCCCAAAGCGAACTATAAAGCTGACTTTTTTTTATCGCCATGTAAATTCCTCTGACAAAAAATACCCCATCCCAATACCTTAAGGCAATTATGATAAGGACGGGACTGGGATTGTCCCGTAAATAGTTGAAAAATTTGAGGCGGCACTACCTGCCTTGATAGAATCAAGGTGGATAAACAAAATAGGGAGGCCGCCCAATGAAAAGGTACAAAAAGTTCCATAGTATAGGCAAATCGCAGGACGAGGCAATCCGAAGCATACCGGTAAATATCCGGATTGAAGATGTGCTGGCTGACACAGAGGCAGAAATACAGCGTATAAGCGAAGAGGCCGGGCTTGCGGTTATGAATATGGTGATGGATAATGAGCGGGAGCGCATATTGCGCAGTGGACGCGGGTATCGGCATGGTGCCCAGCCTGGTCCGGTATATTTCGGGGTCGAGGGGACGTTTCTCGAAGATTCAAAGATTTTAAAAGACGGGTGGAACTGGATACTCCTCCTTCGCCTCGCCGATCGGGACATTTCGGGGATGGCGGATATAGATGACGGAAATATCGTGAAATAGGAGGCAATATGTTATCACCAGAAAAAACAATTAAAATGCTTCAGGCTCTTCTTGCCGGTAGAGATGTCAAAGCAGTTACGCCGGACGAGATAGAGGCTAAAAAAGAGCTGTTGAAAGATATAGCATACGCGAAAAAGAAAGGGTATGGGATAAGCATCCCGAATGTGTAAGATCCGGCAGTATCAGGAATGTGAAAGAAGGAATTCGCGGATATTAATCTGCCTGACCCCTTTGAAACTTTTTTCGGACATTTCATCCATTGAGATAACTGTTTTGGGATAATTATCATTTATGGCCAGTAAATTGCCGAATTCCCGTTCCCGCGCCGATTCGCTGCTCAGCAAATACGCAACCTGGACATATTCCCGTTCCCCGTTTTTTTCACAGACAAAATCCACTTCTTTGTCCCCAAGCTTGCCCACGGTAATGGTATACCCCGAAGATAAAAGATGCAGAAACACAATGTTCTCCAAAACTTTTGAAATATCATTCTGGCGGAATCCAATGATTGAGTGTCGTATGCCCATGTCCCCGAAATAATATTTCTCTCCCACCTCGAAAATCTTGCGGCCCTTAATGTCCGATCTGCGGACGCGGGAAACCATAAAAGCTGATGACAGAAAAGAGAGATAATTAAGGATTATCCCCGGTGAAATGGCTATTTTCTGGCTTTTTAGGAAATCGCTTATCCGCTTTGCCGACACAATGCTTCCTGTATTGTCGGCCAAAAACTCAACCAGTCTTTCTATAAAATCAACGTGCCGGACATTGTATCTTCCCACGATGTCTTTAAGCAGGATAGAATTATAAATACTACGGAGATATTCGTAGGCCGCATCATCGGATGGGGAAATATTGATTAAATACGGCAGCCCGCCTATGCGTAAATACCGCATAAACGCCGCGGGAGATTCTTCGCATTTGTGAAATCTGAGAAACTCGCCGTAGGACAGGCCGTGTACGCGCAGTTCTATATGTCTGCCGCTTAAAAAAGTGGCCAGTTCTCCTGAAAGCAGGCGGGCATTGCTTCCGGTGCAGTATATATCCGAGTTTCCTTCGGCCTGCATACTGCGCAAAGCCTTTTCAAATTCCGATATTTCCTGTATTTCGTCGATAAAAACGGCTTTTTTGCCCTTTATTTTTTTATCCCCGATATATTTGAGTAAATCCCGTGAATTCCGGATATTTTCAAATTCATTCAATTCTTTGTTTATGTATACAATGTTTTCCTTTCTTATCCCTTTTTCACGCAATTCGTCCATTATTTGGAATAAAAGATAACTTTTACCGACCCGTCTCTGCCCGGTTATCACCTTAATTAGTCCTGGGCCGGAATATAGCCGTACGGCTTTGAGATATTTCTCCCGTTTAATAAAAGTTTTAAGCATAGTTAAAACTATACCAAATTATTGGTATTTAGCAAAGTATACTTTAAATACCCAAAAAATCACATAAGGTTGAATAGTGCGATAAGTGGGCATGGGGGATTCC
>CAZFMJ010000100.1:0-8217 GCA_964520045.1 uncultured Elusimicrobiales bacterium
AAGCACCTTTGAGACCTCCCCGAAAGGAAGTTACCTTTTCATATTACCACCAGTTCCGGCTGCCTAGCCGTTCTGCCGTCCCGCGGTCTAGCCGTCTAGCCTCCCCCATCTCCAGTTCCATAAGTTTCACGCTTTTCAGCCACACATAGAAAGACGCAAGCGCGCACCATACCAGCCCCGCCGTTCCGTCCAAAAATCCCAGCCTTAGTATGTAGCGTTTGGCGAATTCAAAAGGTATTATTAAAAGTCTGGCCGGATTGTGCTTTTTCCCGCGCGCATGCGCTTTCTGCGCCGCAAGCGAAGTGTAGGCGTTGAGTTTCGCCAGATATTCTTCCATGCCGGCATAAGGCCTGTGTATGATTTTTCCGGAAAGTTTTCCCGCCGGGCCGCTGATTTCAACTCCTTCGTGCACTATGTTTTCGGGAAAGCGCGACATGGATTTTCTGAAAAGCCGGAGGTGGCGTTCCGAGCCGGTCCCTGAATGCTTAAGCCGCTTTCCCATGAAAATTATGTCGTAGGGTATTTCATAGCCGGCGCGGGGGGGATTTCCGCCGTCAAAAAGCAGGGAAATCTCTTTGTAAAGCTCCGGTGAAACGCGCTCATCCGCGTCAAGCTGAAGAACCCAGTCAAAGGAAGCGCTGTCCGCTGAAAATTTTTTCTGCGATGAAAAGCCGTCAAAGGCGCGTTTTATTACTTTTGCGCCGTGCGCCCGGGCTGTTTCGGCGGTCGCATCCGTGGAACCGCTGTCCACCACTATCATTTCCGAAACAAGTCCTTTTGCGCTTTCAAGGCAGGCCGGAAGGTCTTTCTCTTCGTTCAGGGCTATGACCGCAAGGCTAACCGGAACAGGCATGTTTGTAAACCTCCTCCGTAAGCCTTGCCATATTTTCGGATGTGAAGTTTTCTCTGCGGCGCAATCCCGCTTCGGCAAGCCGTATTTTTAAATTATTATCTGAAAGTATTCTGCATTGAGCCAGAGCAAGGCCCTCGGGGTTTCTTGGGGGGGATAAAAGGCCGCTTTTGCCGTCCTCAACTACTTCCGGTATTCCTCCGGCTTTGGTCGCCACTATGGCCGTGCCCGCGCTCATGGCTTCCAGAAGCACGCTCCCCATGCCTTCTCCCCATGACGGAAGCACGAAAATATCAAGCGCGGCAAGCAGAGACAGCGGATCGTTTATAAACCCCGGAAAATGGATATAACCCGACGCGTTCAGGCTTTCCGCCTTTGCTTTGGCTTTTTCGCGCAGGGGCCCGTCCCCGCCGATTATAAAATGGGTGTTCGGGAATTTCTGTTGGACATATTTTGCCGACAGCACAAGATTCTCGGGATCTTTATGCGGGACAAAGGCGATAAGAGATCCTATCCACTGTGAATCTTCCGGAATTCCCAAACTTCCGGCCAAAGCGCTGCGGCTTTGCTTTTTATATTCAGCCAGTCCCGTCTTTTCCCACGGATAGCCTTTAGACGGCAGGGAGGAATGTATTTTAAATATTTTCTCCGCGGGTATTCCGCTGTCTATGAGCAGTCTGCGTATGGAATCGGAAATAGCTATTACCGCGCCGGCGGACGCGTATTTGGCTTTTATCGACGCGGAATTAGAAAGAGGGAAATCCACTCTGCGGTGGACCACTCTGGGGCAGAGTCCGCCCAGCGCGGCCAGCCAGGCTATTGAGGCGCCGTGCGCCGTGTGAGCGTGAAGAATGACTTGTTCTCCGGAATTTCTGCGCATGCGCAGTATGGTCTGAAAGCGCAGTATGGCGGCCGACACGGGATCCCATTCCGCGATATAGGGCAGGTATATCCTTTCAAAATCCGCTTCCGTTGCGGCTTTGTCGAGAGGGGAGGATTTTTTGCAGGCTATGCAGTTCCAGTGTCCCCGCTCCCTGAGGGCGCACGCCAGATACATAAGCTGTTTTTCTCCGCCCCTGTAGGTGCGTTCTCCGTTAAGATGGAATATTGCGAATGGCTTTTGCATAAAGGTTCATCGTCTCATCGACAAATTTTTTGGCCGTAAATTTTGATTCATAGCGGTTCCTTGCCGATTGCCCCATGAAAACCAATTGCTGGGGATTTTTGAGTATTGTCAATACTGCCTCCGCCAGAGCCGTATGGTCGGAGGGGGGGACTATGAGGCCCGTTAAGTTATTTTTTATTATTTCCGGCAGACAGCCGGTGCTGGAGCATACGCACGGCACTCCGGCTCTCAGCCATTCCACGGCCGCGCGCGATACGGCCTCTGAAGATACCGACGGTATTATTCCGAGATCGCAGCTTTTCATGAATAAGTCGATGTCCGCCACATATCCTTCAAAACGGACATTTTTTGAAATTCCGAGATCCGAAGCTGTTTTTAAAAGAACTTCGGTTTTGATATTTTTCTCCTCGCCTGCGAACCTGAAAACGGCCATAGGCAGTTCCCCGCATATTTTTGCCGCGGCTTTCAGCGCTGTTTCATGGCCTTTAACGGGATCAAGCCGCGCCGCCATCCCGATCGTGGGACAGGCTCCTGTTTTCGGCTTTGAAGGAGTTCCGATTTTTGCGTCTTCCGCGCCCTGGTAAATTACTTCGGCGGGGATATTTGAGTTTGAAAAGACATGTCGGAAATTCCCCAGAATTTCCGTGTTAGCCGCCACAAACCCGCGCGTATGCTTCCAGAGCTGAGCCGACATGGGCTTTGCGGTCATAGCTCTGAAATCCGTGCGCGTGCGGATTATCGCCGGAGGATTTTTCATGCCGCAGCAAAGCATGACGGCCATAGAGTGGCTGCTTCCTGTGTGCGCGTTTATTATGTCCGGGTTAAATTTTATAATCATTGAGCGCAGGGAAAACAGCCTCAGAGGCCAATTACAGCAGGCGGCGGTCTTTATTCCGTATTCAGAGGCTTTCTTTATCGGAAAGGCGTTTTTTCTGCCCCAGAACTGAATATCGTTGCCGTGCAGTTTCTGGGCTTTTGCAAGCGCCAGAGCGTACTCGGTAAGTCCGCTGTCCCACCTTTCGTCGTCAATATGTAGTATTTTCATTGTCTTGGGACTGATGACCTTGGCCGCTGGTGACAGGTGACTTCTTCATTTCCAGCATTTCCACCGCCGTTTTATACACTTCGTCGGTGGAGATCATTTTCATGCAAAGAAAGTGATTTCTGGGGCATTTTCTGCTTCCATGCAGTCCGCACGGCCTGCATTTTAAGCTTTTTTCAATAACCTTATGACCTTCTCCATAAGGGAAAAATCCCAATTCCTTTGTGGTCGGTCCGAAGATGGCGAGCACAGGCACCTTAAAAGCGGCCGCCAAATGCATGGGGCCCGAATCATTTGTTATAAAAAGATTCAGATGTCCCATGAGAGCCATCAATTCTTCAAGGGAAGTCGTCCCCGTCCAGTCTGCGCAGTCCGAACCCGCAGTTTTGCGTATATCAGCGTTCCATCCCACATCCGCTTTTCCGCCCACAAGTATAACTTCGGCTCCATAATCCGAAGCAAGCCTTTTTATCAAGCCCGCATATCTGTCGGGAAGCCATCGTTTTGTCGGCCATACCGAGCCCGGATGTATTCCGATAAGCCTTTTTTGGGATGAAATGCCTTCTTTTGCAATGCGTTCTTTCACCGTTTCTTTCGCCGGCAGTTTTACCGCGCCGTAGGTATGAGCCGATGCGTCATCGGCGGGTTTTAGATTCACGGCGGGAAAAAGGCGTGAAATAAGAGTGAGGTTGCGCTCGCTGTCGGGAATAAGCCATGAAAACGGGATTATGCTGTTTGCAAATATGCGTCCCGAACTTGAATGAAAACCTATCCGCAGGGGGATTCCGGCAAGGAAGGCGCACAAACTGCTTCTCAGCGAGCGGTGAGCCAGTATCGCAGTATCAAAATTACGTTTGCGCAGATTTCCCGCAAGATTAAACAGCGATTTGAAAAATCCGCCGGATGAATGTTTGTCGTCGGCTATGACTTCGTCGACTTCGGGGCAGGACAAAAAAACTTCTTTTGTTTCGGGCCGCGTAACAACGGAAAGCCTGCAGTCCGGCGCGGACTGCTTTATCCTTTTGAGCAAAGGAAGAGTAAGCACCGCATCCCCTAAAAATGCAGTTTGCAGCACGCAGATATTTGCGGCGGGTTTCGGTGTCGCCGGGCGGTCATTCCCGGCGGCAGTGTCCCAGTCCGAGAGCTCGGGGGAACGGTGTTTTAAGGGCACGTCAAAACCGGAAAGCGTTTCAAGATAGCGGTCAAGCGTATGCCTTTGAAGCGCCGGCCTTGGCAGTTTGAAATTAACGAAAACCCTGCGCGCAAAGGCGTCTTTTTTATAGCGTGTTTTCAGGGGTATTCCGGATAAAGCCGAAATTATCAGTGTTCGCAGATTGGAATGCAGGTCGATAAGGTGCGTGAATTTCCTCTTTTTTATTTCCTGTATGGCGGAAAAAAGGCTTTTAAACGCGATTACCTCGGAAATTGCCGGATGGCCGGACAAAGCGGATGCATACTGCGGTTTTGTCAGCACGGCTATATGGCAGCCGGGCCATTTTTCGCGCAGATTCCGGTATACGGGAGCGGTAAGAATTATGTCCCCCAACGAGGAAAGACGCAGAACAAGTATCCTCGGAGAGGAATCGCCGTTATCGTGCATATTACAGACAAATTATACCATTTATCCTAACAGACGGGAGATGGTAGATGGAAGACGGTAGACGGAAAAATAAAGAGCGGGGAAAGTGGTTCTTTCGTAAATAGTGTTGTGCAAGAAGTATCGGAAAAACAGAGAGAAATACGTTTTTGGTTTTCATGGAAATATCGTTGGCCATATGTCGCTGAATCCGGCAATTGAATCCGTCATGCCCGAAGTTCTTTATCGGGCATCCAGTGTTTTTTATCTCCCAATCTCGTTCTCTGTGTTGTGCCGTCTACCTTCTACCGTCTCCCGTTTACCTTCTTCATAATGGTCGCAACTTCGCAATATTTTAGTCACAAGTATTGTTTACAATACACGTATGAGCACGCGGACATCAGGCAACCCAGCAACCCAGTCACCCAGCGGCCCAGCAGCCCAGTTCCCCAGAAATCCAGTCACCCGGAAACCTCTCCATCTTCCTTCAGCCCTCAGCCTTCAGTCTTCAGCCTATTCTCTCACCGTCTCTCTTCTGCTGTCTACTGTCTTCTGTCTTCTGACTTCTGTATTCTGTCCCCCGATATACTCCGCCGACATCGGGTATGAACTCGGCACCGCCGACGATATCACTGCTCAAGGGGTAGAAGGCACTTCCGCCGATCCTGACGCTCACTTTTGGGGCCTGACATTCGTAGGCACCACAACCGTAGGAAACCAGCCTCTTCTGTCGGTCAGCTCAGCCAGCCTTTTCGTCCAGAAATACCTTGAAGTGACGGACCGCGTTTACTTCTGGAGCGGATTGAGAGCTTCAAGCGGAACATTCACCGCGACAGGCAATAACCAGTTCAGCATAGAAACCGCGTCGGGAATTTATATCAATGCCGGAAACATTTACGTCAAGGCAGGAGGCTATTTTGTCGGAGACGGGTCAAAATTAACAGGGATATCGGCAAATCCTTCTCTTCCTTATGCAAGCGTGCAGTATAACAACTCCGGTTCTTTCGGCGGGGAATCGGCTTTTCAATATGACTCCGCGAACAACAGTCTTGGAATCGGGGCGGGCCCCATTGCCAATCTGCATGTAGCCGGCGCTGAAAACAGACCGGTACTTATCGCCAGCCACTCTGCCGGAGGATACGGAATGTATGTGTCTTCTTACGGCAATACGGGAATAGGAACAAGCGCTCCGCTTTACAAACTGCATGTCTCTTCCGGCGCGGGCGAAATGGGCACGGTTTTCGCCGTTTCGACAGGCTCAACGGTAATGTTTGAAGTCAAAGGCACGGGCGAAGCAACCGCCACAAGGCTTAAACTCACAGGCGGAGGAGCCAGCAGGATAGCCAATACAACGGGCGACATAAGCATAGAGCCTGCGGGCAGTAATCTGACTGTGACAAAAAACCTGAATATGGACGGTAATGACATATTCAGCGTCGACAATATCACCGCTTCCAGCGGAACCTTCACGAACACGGGCGCGCAATACAGCGTAGAGACCTCTTCAGGCATAAATGTCAAAGCCGGCAATATCTATGTCGCCGCGGGCGGATTTTTTGTAGGCAACGGCTCTAAACTTACCGGCATACCGGGCGACAATCTGGGCAATCATGTCGCCACTACGACATTGAACATGTCCAATTACAACATAATACGGGTTTCGACAATGGCCATGAGCGGGTCTTTGACCTTAAACGGCTCAACGCTTACCGTTACCGGCAAAGATCCGTCGACAGGCTACAGCTTGTCTTTAAGCTCAGGCATTACAATGGCCGCGGGCACGGTCAATGCGGGGCTGTTTCAGGGAAGCGGAAGGAATCTAACCAATTTAAATGCCGGGAACGTCAATGCGGGACTGCTCAGCGCGACTTACGGCGGAACGGGCGCTAATTTATCCGGCACCACCAACGGCGATATCGCTTATTTTTCCGGCGCGGGCGTTATGGCTCAGTTTGATTCGGCGGCGGGCGATATAGGAAAACTGCTCACAAGCGGAGGCGCAGGTATACCCACATGGACTACGGCGACTAACGCTAATACCGCAAGCGCCGTAGTCAAACGCGACGCGACAGGCGCTTTTGCCGCGGGCTCGATAACAGCTTCAAGCGGAACTTTTACAATAACCGGCAATACCCAGTACAGCATAGAAGCTTCGTCAGGCATTATCGCAAATGCGGGTATAATAAAAGCCCCGTTTTTTGTCGGCGATGGACGAGGTTTGTCAAATGTAAGCGCCACAGCCGTCCCCGCTGGTCCGGATAAAAGCGTGCAGTATAACAGCGCAGCCATAATGAGCGGAGAATCAGCTTTTCAATATGATCCTACGAATAACAGTCTTGGAATAGGCGCGGGCCCCATTGCTAATTTACATGTAACGGGAACAGAAGCCCGCCCTCTTCTCATCGCCAGCCATACCACGGGAGGATACGGATTATATGTGTCGTCTTATGGAAACGTCGGCATAGGGACAATTACCCCGGAGGCACCTCTTCAAGTTGGGAATATCGGCTCTTCTAACATCATATTTAATCAGGACACAAACTCAACGACTGATTTTCGCTGGGGCACAGATCCAAGAATTAGACTTATTACAAATGTTGCGGTTGGTTTTGGTGCGAATTATGTGGATGGTAATAATGGAGCCGGTATTCGTTTAGGGATATCCCCAAACTTTAGTTATATTGTCGGCGGAACTAATTTGCTTTTGAATCCGGTTGACGGCAACGTCGGCGTAGGAGGTGTAAGTCCTGTATCAAAACTTCATGTCCTCGGTTCCGGCAACCAGCCCCTTCTTATCGCCAGCCATACAACGGGAGGATACGGATTAACGGTATCGTCTTTTGCCAACGTGGGTATTGGCACTTCTGCGCCTCAATACCGCCTGCATGTTTCCAGCGCGATATATGCGGGCGACGACATAATCTCAGCAGGCGTTTTCAGGGGAAACGGGTCCGGTCTTACCGGAGTTACCGGCGGAAGCGCGGATAATCTCGGCAATCATGTGGCCACCACAACCCTGAACATGAATCTCAAAAATATCATCAATGTTTCAACAATGGCAATGACCGGCTCTTTGACATTAAACGGTTCAAGTTTAACTATAACGGGCGGAATAGCCATATCAACGGGCGGAGCCATAACGACAACCGGCAAAGGACTTGGAGCCGTTATCGGCACCGCGCGCGGATTCGGGGCTGTTGATTTGCAGACCTTCAGGACAGGCGTCAGCTCTGTCGCAGCCGGACCGTTCTCAGTTATAAGCGGGGGATCAGACAACAGCACTATCTCCGCTTATACTACGGTCAGCGGAGGATACAACAACACGGCAGGCAACTATTATTCGGCAGTAGGCGGAGGACGGTTTAATACCGCTAGCGGTCAGGATAACACGATAGGCGGAGGATATGGAAACAGAACACACCCCAATTATAACTATGCCACGATAGGAGGCGGACAGGGCAATGTGATGAACAGCGGTTTTTATGCCGTAATCGCAGGAGGGCTGTTGAATGTAGGCCAGGCTGATTCTTCAGCGATAGGCGGAGGACGGGAGAACAGGACGGAAGGCATATACTCGGCGGTTTTAGGAGGATATGGAAACGTGGCAATGGGTCAGTACTCCG
>CAZFMJ010000101.1:0-7381 GCA_964520045.1 uncultured Elusimicrobiales bacterium
ATGTGTCAATTGCTTTTCCCGCCAAAAAACGAGGCGGACCCGCCTTGCTGTAGTCGCGGGGAAGATGGTTTGGACAGACCCATTCTTTCCTTAAAAACTTTGAGAATGGGTCAGTCCAAACTCATTGCTTTTGAGGATGGTTTGGACAGAGGAATGCCGTGAAAATCGGCAGCTGCCCCGCAACGGTGAATCCGAAAGGACAAGCCCGGACTATTGTCTGCGTCCTGAATAGTTCAGATAAACCGAACTGCTCAGGATTAGCCTTCGAGGGAGGGGATATATATAAACCCTGCCTTTTTGAAGGCCGGGTTTTTTATTTTATATTGAATTTTATAACTACTTCGCTATTCTCATCTATTAAGACATAGAGCGCTGATTTTTATGATTAAACATGATTTTTTATTTAAAAAAAACTTTACGTCTAATCTCTTATTTGTAATTATCCGCGCTTATCATATTCATCCGCGTCATCTGCGTTCGATATATTATTGCCGGGTAGTTGTGAAATTTTTATTATTTTTTCCGCTGATCATTACCCCCGAAGGCGCCTATGCGAAACGCATAATCGCGATGATGCCTTCCCACGCGGAAATACTGCTTGAGCTTGGCGCGGCGTCGCAATTAGCCGGGATGAGCGATTTCTGCAGTTCCCCCCCCGCGGACGCAAAAATTGAGAAAATCGGAAGTTTTTTCAACCCCAGCATAGAAAAAATATTCTCACTCAGGCCGGATGTTGTGATCACGGGTAAATGGCAGTCAGGCGCGATAATATCCCGTCTGAAAAATCTAGGAATACGCATACTTGAAATACCGGATGAAAAACGCATAGAAGATATTTACAAAACCGTATATACCTTAGCGGCTGAAACGGGGGCAAAAAATAACGCGCGGATTCTCGTTGAAAGAATGCGCGCTGCGGCCGCCGGTTATTACAGCGCCGGCATAAAAATCAAACCCACGGTCTACGTGGAATTAAGCGGGCAGTTTTGGACGGCCGGGAACGCCTCTTTTATTTCGGATGTGATAAAAAAAGCCGGCGGACACAATATTTTCTCCGATGTAAAAACCCCGTATTTTCAGACCGCATGGGAAACCGTGATAAACCGCAATCCGGATATAATCATTTCGTTCTCATCTCATAAAGCGGAAATAACAAAAAGGCAGGGAGCTTCGGCGCTGACCGCGGTAAGAAACAGCGCCATAATAGACGACCTGAACGTTGATGTTTTTTCACGGCCTTCCCCAAAAATTACAGAAAGCATAAAAGAACTCAGCCGGAGGCTGAAAAATACAAGAAGGTAAACGGAATAAAAAATTAGCCGCAAAAATGCGCAAAGACAAGAAGAGATAGGGCAAGGAATTATGTGGAATAAAAATATTTTATTTTTCATTTCAACGCCCATTGTCCTGTGCGCTGCGGCGCTTGCAGGGCCTGATTTTACGCTTAATTCAAACATTATCCTTAATATCCGCCTTCCCCGCGTAATCGCAGGCTTTATAGCCGGAGCGGGCCTTTCCGTTTCAGGAGCGGTGCTTCAGGGACTGCTGAAAAACCCTCTTGCCGACCCTTACATACTGGGGACTTCCTCAGGAGCCGGCATCGGCGTTATTTTAGCCCTTATGCTCGGCTTCTGGCATTCTTCGCCTTTATTTTATCTATTGGTTATGGCAGGCGCGCTGGTCTCAACATTGATTACATACAACATCGCAAAAACAGGAAAAACCAGCAGTTCTGAAAACCTTGTGCTTTCAGGAATAATAGTAAGCACTTTTCTCGGCGCCTTAATCCTGCTTTTTTTGAGCGTAGCGCGAAAAGAGTCATTCTCCCTGCTGTTTTTTATAATAGGGAGCATTTCCTCTGAGAATGCGCAATTTTTATCCGCCTCGGCGCTTCTTGCCGCAATAGGCGGTATCACGGCAATGCTGTACTCAAGACATCTTGACATAATGCTTCTGGGCGAGGAAAAAGCCGCAAGTCTGGGAGTTGACACTGAAAAACTTAAAAAAATACTTTTTGCCGCCTCCGCAGTCATGACCGGCTCCGCGGTAGCCTTGGCCGGAACAATAGGCTTTGTAGGCCTTATGGCTCCGCATATACTGCGGTTTTTTACGGGCCCGGGCCACAAAAAACTCATTCCAGCCTCTATACTGGGAGGCGGAGTGTTTCTTGTGACAGCGGACGCTTTTGCAAGGACGCTGGCCGCGCCGGCTGAAATACCGGTGGGAATAATAACGGCTCTTTCAGGCGCGCCCTTTTTTATCTGGCTGTTGAAAAACAGCAAAAAGAAGGCAAACGGGAGATGGTCCATTCTTTCCACTAAAACTTTGAGAATGGGCCGCCCCAAACTCACTGCTTTTACGGATTGTTTGGGACGGTAGAAGGTAGACGGAAGAACGAAGAAAGAAAAATTATATCTATTTTTGTTTTGCCCTCTACCGTTTCCCATCTACCGTCTACCCTCTCTAACTATGTCTATACTTGAAGCTGAAAATATTTATTTCGGGTATAAAGAATCGTCCGCTATTTTGAAAGATGTTTCTTTTTCCGTTAATGAATCGGAATTTCTGGGCATTACAGGCCCCAACGGCTCCGGCAAAACCACTTTGCTTAAAATTTCGGCGGGCCTGCTTGCGCCTGTTTCAGGGACGATATTGTTAAACGGCGCGGATATTGCGGGGCTTGACAGAAAAGCCATAGCACAAAGCATCTCTTTTGTCCCTTCCGCTATGTCCGTTCCGGCGGGATTTACCGCCTTAGACATTGTTCTTATGGGAAGATTTCCAAAAAAACTTCACTCTCCGCGCCTTTTCCCGGTCTCCCTTGGCAAAACAAGAAAGGCTGAAAACGAACTGGATTTAGAAATTGCGCAGGATTCATTGATTCTCGCGGGAGCGCAGAATCTCTCCTACCGAACGGCTGATACCTTATCGGCGGGGGAACAGCAGAAAATTTTTCTGGCTCAGGCTTTGGCACAGGAGCCGAAAATACTTATACTCGACGAACCTGATTCGCACCTTGACACCGCTTCAAAAAATGCGGTTTATGAACTTCTGGCAGGACTCGCCGAAACAAAAAAATTATCGGTAATAATCGCGACCCATCACAAAGAACTTGCCTCAAAATACTGTAAAAGAACAATTTATCTTGAACAATATGACTATTCTAAATGATTAATCCTTTAGTCATCAGCGTCCCCAGACCCCTCAGACCCCTTCTTCAACCGCACATTCAATTTAGCTAATTTAAGATATTCACGCAGGGGCGGCGCTCCATTTTTAAGATGGGTGAATATCTGCCTTAGGTCTAAAGCCTGATATTTATGAATTAAAACATTGCGAAGAGAAAATAAGCCCTGCAATTTTTCCGCGAGATTATCCGGAATTGCATTTTTTTCTCTTAGGATTTCTGCTATTGCCCTGTAAGATTCCGGCCTTTGAGAAGTCAATTCAGACACCCAGTGATTTCCAATGTCTATGGCGGCCTGCAAGGATACCAATACGCAATGAAGCAAAGCATGTCTGCTTTTGCGATCGGATAAAAATTCTTTCTCCGAAATTTCAGCCAGATAATTTTCCCAGTCATTCAGATTTTCGTCCAAATCCCGGATATGGCTGAGAACTTCTTTTGTCATTTTGATATAAATCTCCTGTCGTAGAATTCAAGCATCGGGCGCATATCCTGATACATGGAAAGCATATGCGCCTCCCAATTCACCCTGTCATCTTTCCTCCGTTCAAACATCACCCGCCCATTTTTCATCACTTCAAATGCGAAAGACGGCGCCGAAAAGTTTAAGGGATGAATATCAATTTTGCGGCAATATCCCGTATTCTTTTCAATGCGAACAGCAATTTTCTGCGCCGCGGTCCAATAATCGCTTTTTCCATTCATATAAACCGCGATATCAATATCTCTGGCGTCACGCCGCGTCAAAACGGAGCCGTAAATATAAGCAAACAGCACATTTCTTTCTTTTTTTAGTTCCCCCGCCAGCGCGCTGATTAAAAAACTTTTTTTACTTGACGCCATATTGTAAAAAAATTATATCATTTTTTATATACAGAGATTTAGAATTTACAGTCAGTAAACTATAATTATAGCCGTTATTCAAGAATTAAGTATTGTATCCCCGGAATTCTCATTCTCACAACTTTTAAGGAATGAATGGTATGCAGGAATGGCGGAACAAAAAAATTCAGCGTGTCACGATGATTTTGTCATTTCAACTGCAACTTCCAGGTTAATCCTTTAGTCATCAGCGTCCCCTTGCTTGCCAAGCGTGTCCATTATCTGTTTAAACCGCGCCTGATGCTCAGGATAGGAAAGATAAACCGGCGACAGCCTTTCTTCAACTAAAAAAACGGGATTGTTCCTTATTTCTTTCTCTTCTTTAACCAGCGGCAGAAGTTCCTGTCTGGCCGTCTCTTTATCTATCTTTTTTTTTGCGAAATCCTCCGTTATTTTTCTGATTTCATCATTAATATAGCGAAGCCGTTTCCTGAATGCGTATAACTTGGGACTTGTTTCTTTAATCAACTGCATCCAGGCCTTTTGTTCCTTTTCCGCAACTGCCTGCGATATTTGCGATCCTTGCCCGGAAGACCGTCCGGGAATAGACTTCGCCTGCCCGGATGCGAGTTGAGCGCCGCACAGAATCAGTCCCGATATAAAAACCAAACCGCCGATTTTACCCATTGTATGCCTCCATTATGTTTTGTTGATTTACCCCGAACCAGCGCTGAATTATCGAAACACGGAAATTTTCTACTCTTTTCTGTTTAAGAGCTTTTTGCCGGAAGCCGCCCCGCGCTATTATATCGGACCGCAAACAACAACACTTGCAATCTGACAAGTCCCATCAGTGCACCAGCCGTCCATCCCCTGTCCCGTACACCCCCCCCAGTATCCGCCATCCACCCATACATTGCAAGTCGGAGTGCTGATTACCCGTCCGTCACACTGGCTTGGTCCGCAGCCGCTTTCATTGACACGAGGGCACAGATACTGCTGTGCTGGAGCCGGTGCAGGCGCAGGTGCAGGCGCAGGCGCAGGCGCAGGTGCAGGCGGCGGCGGCAGGGGCCATGCGTTTTTGCACACTTCGCCGCCGATAGGACCAAGGCATAGCCAAGGAGTGAATATACGCTCCGCGCGAAGTTCCTTTATGCCGTCTAAGTTTCCATTGATATTGGTATTACCCAGGACATACAGCTTGTAATAATTAGGCGGACTGTCATTACGGACCTTTGTGCCTATGATTGCCTGACCGTTAGTATTCTTCTCGCCTATCAGCACGACATCTCCTTTATCCCTTCCAAATGTCGCTT
Source organism: uncultured Elusimicrobiales bacterium (assembly GCA_964520045.1). Classification (GTDB taxonomy): domain Bacteria; phylum Elusimicrobiota; class Elusimicrobia; order Elusimicrobiales; family CAZFMJ01; genus CAZFMJ01. Next base: position 5,326 of record CAZFMJ010000101.1, read on the forward strand.
TGTTTATGCTCACAAGCCTGGTGTAAATGCCCACGGGCGAAGGATAATAAGCGTGCAGAGTTAAGGTCTCGCTCCCCATTTTTTCATAGCCGAACGCAAGCAGAACAATAACAATAAATCCGAAAACATGTTTTTTTGTCAGTTCCATTTTCTGAGGCATTTTTATCTCTATTTTCATAATTCTCCCTGTTTTTTGGGGCGCCGGCTTCCAACAACCCAATTACCAGCTGTTTTTTTGTTTCTGGTGACTGGCATCTGGTGACTTGGCGACCTCTTTATAGCCGTCCAGCCGCCAAGCAGTCGAGCTGCCCAGCATTCTTTTGTAATTCTATTCTTTTTATCCCCCCCCCGCAATGTTTTTTTCTCAGCATGTTTTTTTCTCAGCTGGAATATCCCCCTTGACAACTTCCATTTTGTGACTTATACTATTCATATATGAATAAGATTAATAAAGCATTCGGAAGATTACTGCGGGATAAGCGGGAGGAATTTAAGCTCTCGCAAACCGAATTCGCGCATAATGCGGGGTGGCCGCAGACCACCGTTTCGCGCATTGAACAAGGCCTGCGCGACATTACTCTCCCCGAAATGCTCTCTGCGGCACGCGTGCTCCGATGCTCCGTCACCGGCTTGCTTGGCGAGCTAGACGGGCGGACAGCCGGCGTTATGCAGACGCATACTCCCGCTGAACAGCCTTATTTTACTGCGGGCTTTAGCTCTGCCTTTGCGAGCGAAACCGCAATGATTGCTCAATTGGCGCTATACGGAGTCAGATTTATAGGCGTAAAGACACAACCGGCTTTTGCGGCCATTCCGGTTGAAGAGGTTATTTTGGCGGCGCTTCGCTTTGCGAATGAGCCCCGTATTTTTGAAGCGCTCCCCGCCCTGACGATTAAGAACGCTCATCGTCTTCATTGGGACAAACTGATTTACGGCGCCTATGCCTTTCACTTTCAAAACCGCCTCGGCATGATTATCGCCGCCGCTCTGCAGCTGAAAAATTCAGCGAAAGGCATAGACAAAAAAACATGGCCCGTGCTCCAGCGGGTCCATGACACGCTGGCCGACGGAAAGCTTGACCGCGATGAGATTGTGGGACCGAGGCCGAAGACGGACGAGGCTTTCGCATTTCTGCTGAGCCGAACTCCCGATTGGCTCCGTTTTTGGCATGGCATGGGTTCTGCCGATTTAAAATCCTTTCAGCGCTATCTTCCGCAATGAAACAAGCAAGAGAACCGGAACTACTGGACTTCTTTCGGGACATTGATAAGCGTCTCGGCAAAGAAAACCCTGTAAAAAAAATCTCACTTTATATCTTCGGCGGGGCGGCGGCCGTTATTGCATATGGGTCTAAGCGCGGGACTATGGATATTGACGCATATGTTGAGGATCGCGCAATAGAGGACAAGCTCTTGAAATGGGCCGGGCAAGGCTCAGAATTAGAAAAAAAACACGGACTATATTTTCATAATGTGAATATAGAAATGATGCTCATTGAAACCCCTGATTGGAAGGAGCGCAGCGTAGAGATTCAGAGCGGCGAACTGAAACATATTCAAGTCATGGCTTTAGGCAAGGAAGACCTGATTCTTAGCAAACTCAGCCGTTATAATGACCGCGACCGCGAAGACATTCAGTTTATTACAGAGAACTACAGTATCGATCCGGATAAGCTGATTGCATACTATAAGTCGGCGCGGCTATACTTCGTAGGCGGCACAAAAATGCTTGACACAACATTTAACATCGTTCTGCGGGAACATTTCGGCCTGCCTCCCCGCTCTTTCGCAGAGTAGCGCAACAGCAAAAATATCACTACCCGCGCTCTCTGCTTTTGCAAAATAATTGAGATTTAGAGCAACATCCCCTTTGGGTTTTTGGGTTAACCGTTTACTGCCTGCCAAGCGTGTCCATTATCTCTTTAAACCGCGCCTGATACTCGGGATAGGAAAGATAAACCGGCGACAGCCTTTCTTCAACTAAAAAAACGGGATTGCTCCGTATTTCTTTCTCTTCTTTAACCAGCGGCAGAAGTTCCTGTCTGGCCGTCTCTTTA
>CAZFMJ010000102.1:0-7329 GCA_964520045.1 uncultured Elusimicrobiales bacterium
ATGTCTCCAGCGGGGCCAACTGGACAAACAATATTCTTGTGGTGTCGACAGCGGGAGCGACCACCGACGCCATGACTGTTGACGGGAAAGGCTGGGTAACGGCAAAGAAATTTATCGGCGACGGGTCAGGGCTTACAAATCTGCCGGCAAGCGGAAGCGCGGATAACCTCGGCAATCATGTGGCAACTACAACACTAAACCTGAATACCTTTAACATTATAAACGTTTCCACAATTGCCATGACAGGATCTCTTACTTTAAACGGCTCAAGTTTAACGATAACCGGAGGAATAGCCATATCAACGGGTGGAGCGATAACGACAACCGGCAAGGGGCTTGGAACGGTTATCGGCACCGCGCGGGGGTTCGGCGCGGTTGATTTGCAGACATTCAGGACAGGCGTCAGTTCTGTCGCAGCCGGGCAATTCTCAGTTATAAGCGGGGGGTCGGACAACAGCACTGTCTCCGCTTATACTACGGTCAGCGGAGGATATAACAACACGGCAGGCCACTATTATTCAACCGTAGGCGGAGGAAGGTTTAATACCGCTAACGGTCAGGATAACACGATAAGCGGAGGATATGGAAACAGAACGCACCCCAATTATAACCAGGCCACAATAGGAGGAGGCTACGGCAACACGATGGAAAGCGGTTTTTACGCCGTAATAGCGGGAGGGCTGTTGAATGTAGGCCAGGCGGATTCTTCCGCTATAGGGGGCGGACGGGAGAACAAGGCGGCGGGTACATATTCAGCAATTTCAGGGGGATGGGGAAACGTGACGCTGGGTCAGAATTCAGCGGTTCCTGGGGGACTGAGCAACGTGGCTAAGGGCGATTATTCATTCGCCGCCGGACGCGCTTCGTCATCAACGGCTCAAGGCGCGTTCACATGGGCTGATTCGGTGGGTTCGGAAGTAAACAATAATGTCGCCGACAGAACATGGTTTAAAAACGCCGGTGGTTTTTTAACAACTGTCACGGTAAACCCGGCGGACGGCAACTCAATGTTTCTCAACGCTTCAGGCAACGTCGGCGTAGGCAGTATAACTCCAGTGTCAAAACTCCATGTCCTTGATTCAGGCAGTCAGCCGCTCCTCATAGCCAGCCATACCACGGGGGGATACGGGCTGTATGTTTCGTCCTGGGCGCACGTGGGAATAGGCACAAGCACAACAAGAGCCCTGCTCAGCGTGGTTGACAACGCTCCGGCCGTGGGCGACTACGTTTTTATGGTTTCAACCGGCGCGAGCGACACGCAAAAAGCCATGTGGCTTACGGGCGACGGGCGCCTGCACCTAAAGCGCATAGATTGGCTGGACGGCAGTTACTCAACTACGGCCGCGGGAGGAGGCGGAGGTACGGGGGGGAGCTGGGACCATATCGCGGCGCAAAATATACAAATGGGCAGTTTCTGGCTTTCCGGCGACGGCAACGATGAGGGGATTTATGTAAAGTCGGACGGCATGGTGGGAATAGGGAATAATAATCCAAGTGCTATGCTTCATATTATAAGTCCTACCACTCCTTCTTATGCTTTGATAATCGCCACAGGCTCGGGCGCGTATGATTACGTGACGCGCGTGAGCACCGACGGGGGGATATATTCCAAGGGGGGAGTTACTTACGGCGGGGACGTGGCTGAAGTATATAATGTTTCGGATAACGCTGAAACCGGAGACGTGGTTATGCTCGACACCGCGCAAACTGGAGCTTTCAAAGTGAAGAAAGCGGTTTACGGGAAAGGGAAATATATGGGTGTTTTGTCGGCAAACCCCGGACTTACGATAGGCGCGGGCAGTAATTGGCAGAAATCAGGTTCCGCGGCGGTGGCGCTTGCAGGAAGGGTTCCGGTAAAAGTCTCTCTTGAAAACGGAGCAATTAAAGCCGGAGATATTCTTACTGCGTCCAAATATCCAGGAAAGGCGGCAAAAGCCGTGTCAAGCGGGTATGTGGTGGGAATGGCTCTTGAAAATTACAATCCCGAAGATTCTTCGGTTCTGTGTTTCGTGAGTCCGCACTATTGGGTCGCCCCCGATGAATTTGATAACATTAAAAAGGAAATCGAACAGCTCAAAAAAAGAATAAAATAAGACAGCAACATATAGAACGCAGATGACGCAGTCATTCCTTCCTCAAAGGCCTTGAGAATGGGTCAGCCCAAACTCACTGTCTTTAAGGATGGGACCGTCCCAAACACACTGCTTTTTCCGCCATTACAGCATTGGCGCTCTCCACACTTCTTCGGCGAGCCCGCCTTGTCGTAGGGGGGGGGACCCGCCGAGTTGTGTGGCGGGAAGGATAGTTTGGGGCAGCGTTATCTGCGGTCTATGTTTTGATACAATTATCTCAACATGCAGATCCGCAAGTATATATATCTCTTAGTGTTGGCTTCCGCCGGCATATTCGTTTATTTCAATTCCCTTGAAAACCGTTTTTTGCGCGACGATTTTTATGTCATCACGCACAACACCTTTATCCGGGATATAGGCAATTTTTTTCTTCCGTTTACCGGCGGAAAATATTTTGAGTCCGCTCAGGAGATGACATACCGCCCGCTTCCCACGGCTTTTTTGATGGCTGAGTATTATTTATGGGGCAACAACGTGGTGTTTTACCGCCTCATGAACATACTCTGGCATACGGGCGCGGTTATTTTGTTTTATTTTCTGCTTATCAGGTTTTTAACCTCAATCCACCCCGAGCCGGAAAACACGCGGAGCCGCATTTTTGATCTGTCATTTTTAGCAAGCCTTCTTTTTGCGGTCCATCCCATAGCCACGGAGGTGATCAATGTAATCAGTTTTCATGACGACGCCATATGCCTGTTTTTCTGCCTTGGGAGTTTTCATTTTTATCTGAGCCATTCGGCGCAAAAAGGCGGAAGAAAACCGGTTTATCTGATTTGTTCGGCATTTTTATATATGCTTGCGCTGTTTTCCAAAGAGATGGCTGTAACCTATCCCGGCATGCTGGCGCTCTATCATCTCATAATCGAACCCCGGACGCAAAGTGAGAAAAAATCGGAGGTTGGATACGGCTGGATCAAATCAGCGTGGCTGATATTCGCCGTTATGGCAATCGGGTTTTCAATAGCGCATGTGTTTTTTCTTAAGCCCGGCGGATTCATAATGGAGGTAAGCCCGTCCGAGCGCAAGCAGTGGCTGGGTTTGGGAGCGCTGGCAAAGAATGCGGTAATTTCATTCGCCGTGTACGTCCGGTATCTGAAACTGCTGATATGGCCGTATAAATTAAGTTACGACTGGGATTCCGCGGTAAAGCCGCCCGGTTTGGCGTCAGGCGTTATAGGCATGATTTTGACAATGGGAATCCTGATATCCGCATGGCGCGCAAGAAAGAGCTTCCCCATGTTGTCGTTCGGGATTTTTTATTATTTTATTTCGCTTTTGCCCGTATCAGGCATAATCCCGTTCGGCGCCGTAATGGCGGAGAGATACGCGTATATTCCGTCGCTGGGTTTTTTTACCGCGGTGTCGGCGATGTCCGCGCTGATAATAAAAGGCATAAATTGGATAAATCAGCGGCGCATTGCTCTGCTTTTGCGCTGCGCCGCTGCCGCCGTGATCATACTTGCGCCTGTTTTTCTCGGAGCCAGGAGCGTTATACGAAACATTGATTTCAGCAATGACTACACCTTAAGCATCCGCGAATTTGACGACTGGCCCGGATCCTATCGCGCCGCGTATATCGTGGGCCTGCTGGAATTTCAGGCGGGCCAGCCTTTAAAATCCGTGGAATATCTCAAAAAATCCGCCCGGCTTAATCCCTTTTATCCGAAAACACATGTTTTGATGGGACTTTCATACGACAAGCTGGGCGAGCCTTATGAAAAAGTTGAGCGCGAGTATCTGGCCGGAGTGCGTTTATATCCGCCGGGGTATTATCCGGCGTACCTTAATCTGGCCGGTTTTTATTCGGCGCGCGGAAAGGTCGACGAGTCGATATACTGGCATAAAAGGCTTTTGGGTATAAATCCAAAATGCCGCGAGGGATATAATAATCTGGGCGCCGCGTATCTTATGAAAGGCGAATGGGCAAAAGCCGCGGCAGTTCTGGGCAAAGGGCTTGCGTTAAAGCCTGAAATAGAAAGCAATATGGACGGCCCTATTGAGCAAAGTTTCAGGCGGAATCTCGGCGATGCCTATTATAATTCCGCCGTTGAGAGCCACATCGGAGGCAGGCTGGATGAAGCGGCTGGGTATTACCGCAAGTCATTGAGTTTTTATCCCGGTAAAAAAGAAGTATGGAGCAATCTCGGGCTGGCATATTCGGCTGAAAAAAACTGGGAGGATGCGTATCTCTGTCTTATGCGGGCGGTGAAGCTCTCGGAGGAGCGCGAGCCGGGAATAATTTATGCCGTAAAAGCTGCAAAAGAAACAGCGCAAACAAGAGGCGGGCGGTCAGGAGGGGGGGGGGAGGAAAAAAATAGGTATGGTGTCCCCCGATTAACGGAAGCGGCCGTGTATTTTAATCTGGCGAAGGCTTGTTTTTACAGCAAAAGGCAGAAAGAGGCCGATAGGTATTACCGGCGCGCGTTAAAGCTCAATCCCGAATTGGCGAACAGAAAGAAACCGGAAGAAGTAAGACGGGAGACGGAAGATAGAAGAGGGGGAAAAGAAAACATGCCGTCTTCCTTGAAAGAGGGGGAGCAAAACAACGCTCAATCAGAAAGCGGAGTATGCGAAAAATTTGAGGTTGATCCCAAAACGAATGAAATACTTCTCAATCTTGATAAAAGCCTTTCATTCGGCGGATATAATAACTTTAAAAGCGTGTTTAAATCTTTCGAAATAGGTATTGACATAAAAGACGGCGAAACTGCGGTCACGGCGGATGTGTTGAAAGAAGCGGGGAATAAAAATAATGCTCTCTGCGCAAAAAATATTTTTAACTCGGGCCGCAATCGGATAATTCAGGGGCTGGACGCCGGCGGGTGGAAGATCGAAAATAAATTTGAGGTAACAAAAGAAAAACGGCTCAAACAGACGATAACATGGCATAACAATACCCCTCAGCCGCAGAAGGTCGGACTTGTTTTAAGGCACAAAACGCCGCATACAAAGATAAAATGGGACAACAATGAATATGACATAAGCGGGGCAAGCGGACCGGTAAGGCTGAAAGCATACAAAAACCAGACATTAATAGTAGACAGCCGCAGGGAAGGGTTTATTTTTCCGATAAATAAGGTATCCGGCGCGGGTATCGTTTTCATGGATGACGCGGGCGCTGTGAAGGGCAATTTCAACTGGAGCGACATGATAACCGATTCCCTTAATCCGGAAGTTTCGGCATATCCTGTTACCACCCCCCGCCCGTACCCTCCCCCGCAAGGGGGGAGGATTAAGGAGGGGATAATAATTGATCTAACATTTGAGTTTAACGCTTCTTCAAATTCGGCTTTCGCGATAGACCCCAATTATGACACATTGGACATGCAGTATGCCGATACCGTTATATACGGAGGGGGAGGAGACGGAGTATCTAATGAGGACGGTGTGGGGTATTCCTTGTCTGCATCTTCCGGCGATTTTAATGGCGACGGAAAGGCCGATATGATCGTGGGGGCACGTCAGGCGGACGGACCGGCAAACTTAAGAATAGACGCAGGCGAGGTGTACGTGATATACGGGGTCAATACCAATCCGGCTACAATAGACCTTGCGTCGATGTCGTCGACGCAGGGTTTGTTTATTTACGGCGCCGAAGCCGGTGATAAAGCCGGAGACGCGGTCTCGGCGGGCGATTTCAATGGAGATGGAAAAGCCGATGCTATTGTGGGAGCATATTATGGCGACGGACCGGAAAATGCAAGAGCTAATTCCAGCGGTGAGGCGTATGTGATATACGGGGTTAATACCAACCCCGCCACGATCGACCTTGCGTCGATGTCGTCGACGCAGGGTTTGTTTATTTACGGCGCCGGAGCCGGTGATAAAGCCGGAGGCGCGGTCTCGGCGGGCGATTTTAACGGCGACGGCAAAGCGGATGCGATGCTGGGCGCAATTGAGGCGGATGGACCGTCAGACGGACGCAGTCTCTGCGGCGAGGCGTATGTGATATACGGGGTTAATACCAACCCCGCCACGATCGACCTTGCGTCGATGTCGTCGACGCAGGGTTTGTTTATTTACGGCGCCGGAGCCGGTGATAAAGCCGGAGGCGCGGTCTCGGCGGGCGATTTTAACGGCGACGGCAAAGCGGATGCGATGCTGGGCGCAATTGAGGCGGATGGACCGTCAGACGGACGCAGTCTCTGCGGCGAGGCGTATGTGATATACGGGGTTAATACCAACCCCGCCACGATCGACCTTGCGTCGATGTCGTCGACGCAGGGTTTGTTTATTTACGGCGCCGATGGCAGCGACCGCGCCGGAGCTTCAGTTCCGGCGGGCGATTTTAACGGCGACGGAAAGGCGGATGTAATTGTGGGAGCATGGGCGGCGGATGGGCCCAAAACCGACAGACCTCAATGCGGCGAGGCGTATGTGATATACGGGACTAATACAAACCCGGCTACAATAGATCTTTTGTCAATGACGTCGACTCAGGGTATATTTATTTACGGAGCTGAAGATAATGATTATGCAGGGCATTTGATTTCAGCGGGTGATTTTAACGGCGACAGCAAAACCGATGTGGTCGTGGGCGCTGATTCCGCTGATGGACCGTTAAACGCAAGAAGCATCTCCAGCGGCGAGGCATATGTGATATACGGGGTCAATACCAATCCGGCTACAATAGACCTTGCGTCGATGTCGTCGACGCAGGGTTTGTTTATTTACGGCGCCGAAGCCGGTGATTATGCCGGATTTTCGGTCTCAGTGGGCGATTTTAACGGCGACGGCAAAGCGGATGCGATGCTGGGCGCATATTTGGCGGACGGACCGTTAAATGCCAGAAAATCCGGCGGCGAGGCATATGTGATATACGGAACTAATTCTAATCCTGCCACAATCGACCTCGCGTCTATGTCATCGACGCAGGGATTGTTTATTTATGGGGCTGACGGCGTGGTGGCAATGGATCGGGCCGGATATTCGGTCGCAGCTGGCGATTTTAACGGCGACGGCAAAGCTGATGCTATTATAGGCGCGGATATTGCGGAAGGACCGGCAAACGCAAGAAGCGGATCCGGCGAGGTATATGTAATTTACGGGGTTAATACCAAACCCACCACAATGGATATAGCGTCTATGTCATCGACGCAGGGGATGTTTATTTACGGGGCTGGTTCCGATGACAATCTGGGGTGGCGGGTTTCAGTGGGGGATTTCAACGGCGACGGAAAAGCCGATGCGATATTGG
>CAZFMJ010000103.1:0-7049 GCA_964520045.1 uncultured Elusimicrobiales bacterium
AAAAAGACAGATTACATGCTTAAGTTAGCGCCATTCTATTGTGTCCCCGGAATTCCTGCCCGGCTATGCCCAGAAAACCGCCCAGAACGGTTCGGAGAAAATACTGGCGTTTATAACAGCGGACAGAGTTATTAGCGCCGCTGAAATAGCGCGCGAAATAGGGGTAGCATCCAGAACTGTTGAACGGACTTTAGCTAAATTAAGGATAGGAGGCAAAATTAAGCGCGTCGGCCCGGACAAAGGCGGCCATTGGGAAGTAATCCCCCAGTGACTTCATTTAAGAGGGGATAAAACTCCATGTCATTGACGAAAAATGGTAAAATGTATCATCAGGATTTTCCGTTGTTTTAATCGCAGTGTTTGTTGTTTTACACAGTAGATTTTGTTCTCTATTTCTTAAAACTTAATACTTATCGCTTATAACTTAATAAGTATCGTGTCCCCGAAATTAGAATTACAGCTCATCGGAACAGGGGTTATTTATGACCGTCAATGAAAAAGAAACTATTAAAAAAAATATAGCAGATGCTATAAAAGTAAACAGCGAAGTTAAAAAGATTATACTTTTCGGTTCATTTTTACATTCCGATTCTCCCAATGACCTTGATATAGCTATATTTGAAAACAGCGCCGAAGATTACATAACGCTTGCCACAAAATACCGAAGGCAGCTCCGCGGGGTTGTCAAAAAAACACCCTTGGATATCATCCCCTTAAAAGACGGATATGATAATTTTTTTATCAGGGGAATAAACACCGGCGAGGTTATTTATGAAAAAGGAAACTGAATTCTGGATTGCCTATGCAGATGATAATATAAAATCGTCTGCAATACTTTTGAAAAATAATCTTTTCACTCCATCTTTGCACAACATGCAGCAATCTATAGAAAAATATTTAAAGGCTGTTTTGCTCGAAAAAACAGGCGATATAAAAAGGACGCATAGTATAAGAGAAATTGTTGACTTGCTGGCCGATTTGGATTTTAACATAGATATCAGTGACGATGAAACAGATTTAATAGACTCCATATACCTGCCGTCGAAATACCCGATAGGCGGCGCTTTGCCTGATTTTTTCCCGGACAATGACTTTTGCATAAAATGTTTAAATATTGCGGAAAAAGTAAAAAAATCGGTGATTCTCATTTTATGCAGGTAACGCCTAAAGCTGACGCGCGCAGGAGGCGATAAAAGCAGTTATTTCAGATGACGAACAGCGGTCCCGCGTATACAGTTTAGCTGTTTCAGATAAGGAATTAAGTATAGTGTTCCCTAAGTTTAGAGCTTAGAATTTTAAGTTTATTCTTAAGCATCATTCCCCTAAGTTTAGAGTTTGGGAATTTAGAATTTATTCTTTAGTTTTGTGTCCCCCGATTAAGCGCAACCTCGTTAAAAAACTGAAAGAATTTGGAAAGGACGGACTGTTAAAAAGAACTGCAAGGGGGAACATGCGGCTGTATTCAATATGCGGATAATAAAAACAGATAAAGAAGCCGAAAAATGGGCTATTAGGGAAGCAAAAAATATCACAAAACGGATTTTGGCCGATACACATGTAGTTGCGCGGCTTTTCGGCTCAAGGTCGGCGGGGACCCCGCGGCGCTTTTCGGATATTGATATTGCCTTGGAGACTAAAGGAAAGCCCGTGCCCGCTGAAATAATGGATCAGCTGTCAGAATCTTTCGAGCAAAGTCTGATACCATTTAAAGTCGATTTGGTTGACATGCATACCGTTAGCCCCGCTGTTAAAACACGCATAAAGCTGGAGGGCAAATTATGGAACGTTTAAAAATAAGAATTACTGAGACCTCGCAGGCTTTGAAATCTTTATTTAAGGCGCTTATGATCAAAAAACCGTCCGAACTTGAGCGCGACGGCGCTATACAGCGGTTTGAATTTACATTTGAAAGTCTCTGGAAAACCGCTCAGTTTTATTTAAAAGAGTTTGAAAGCGTTGAAGCAAATTCCCCTAAATCCTGCATCCGTTCACTGGGGGAAAACGGGATCTTAACGGAAAAGGAAACCATAAACGCTCTGGCAATGGCCGACGACAGAAATCTCACTTCGCATACATATATTGAAACTATTGCCGTGCGGATATATAAACGTCTTCATCCGCATGCGTTTTTGATGAATGAAATTTTGTCGCGGATCCGCGGGAAAATTGGCCTGAAATCATAAAAAGGCAAAAATAACGGAAAATATATAAATTTCCCGTTTTATCTCTGTTCCTCTAAGTTTAGAGTTTGGGAATTTTGAGTTTATTCTTAAGCCTCCTACTCCGCAAAGTTTAGAGTTTAGTGAGTTGGAATTTATTCTCTTTCGTTCTTCATTTCTCATAATATGACGCCGGCTGAACTTAAGAAACTTGCCAAAAAAGGCGAATCCCAATCGCTGGAGTTTAAATCGCATTTCTCCAATGAGGTTATTGAAACCATAACTGCTTTTTTAAATACCCGCGGCGGAACAATTCTTTTGGGTGTTTCCGATTCAGGAACCATTGCCGGTCTCTCTTTAACGGACGAAACCACCCAGCAGTGGCTCAATGAGATAAAAACCAAAACCACCCCTTCAATAACGCCCGATATTGAAACCGCGCAGATAGACGAAAAAACCGTGGTTATTATACAGGTGAAGGAATACCCGATAAAGCCGGTGGCCGTAAAAGGCCGCTATTATAAAAGGGTGGGAAACTCCAACCATTTAATGCGGCCGGACGAGGTGGCCCAAGCGCATTACAAGACATTTAATTCCAGCTGGGACTATACCACCGACCCCGAGCATACACTGGCGGATATCTCCCTGACAAAAGTGAAAAAATTTATAAGCCGTATTAACATGGGGCGAAAGATTAAGATAAAGGATTCCCCGCTTCAGGCGCTTAAAAAATTTAATCTGCTGCGTGGAAAGCGTATCTCACGGGCATGCTACCTTCTTTTTTTAAGGGGCGAGTCTCTTTTTACCGCCGTAGAACTGGGCCGCTTCCAGACCCCCACACTTATAAAAGACGGTGACAGGACTAAAGCCGACCTGTTTACGCAGGTAGATGCTGTGCTTGATTTTATAACCAAACATATCAACAAGGAATACATCATAACCGGAGCGCCCCAGCGCGAAGAACGCTGGGACTATCCGCTTGATGCCCTGCGGGAAATAGTGATCAACTCAATTGTGCACAGGGATTACTCCGGCTCCACCACCGGAATAGTAAAAGTTTTTGACGATAAAATACAGATTTACAACTCCGGCAAACTTCCGCACGGTTTAACCGTGCCCATGCTTCTTAGGGGGGAATATGCCTCGGCCCCGCGCAACGTGCAGGTCGCCGACATGTTCAAAGAAGCCGGAGTAATAGAAAGATACGGCTCCGGCATAAGACGGATAATAGACGACTTTAAAGCCTATGGCCTGGCCGCCCCTGAGTTTAAAGAGATAGGAGAAAGCTTTGTGGTGACAGTTTCAAAAGCGCATCTCCCCGGCTTTCATCAAAACACCCGCCAGAACGGGTTGGCGGAAAGGTTGGTAGAAGGGTTGGCGGAAAGCCAAAAGAAAATACTTCTCCTTGTGCAAGCCAAGTCAAACATATCGAAAAAAAACTTAGCCGTCACTGTGGGAATAAGCACCACGGCAATAGATAAAAATATTGCGGTGTTAAAAGCAAAGAACTTATTAAAGCGCGTCGGCCCGGACAAAGGCGGCCATTGGGAAGTAGTCAACCAGTGACTCAACTTAAGAGGGGATAAAACTCCATGTCATTGCCGAAAATTGGTAAAATGTATCATCAGGATTTTCCGTTGTTTCAATCGCAGTTGTTTGAGGCTTTTTTACTTCTTGTAACTTGTCGCTTTTAACTAAAAAAGGTGAAAAAAATGAAAACATATAAATTTTCCGTTTTAATTGAGCATGATGAAGATGGTATGCTTGTGGCGCGTGTGCCCGATTTGCCCGGCTGCCACACGCAGGCAAAAACCATGCCCCAGCTCCTAAAACGCATTGAAGAAGCCGTGCGCCTTTATATCCATGTCCGCAAAGACGAAGGCGAGACGCTCCGACCCGATACTTTTGTGGCTCTCCAGCAGATTGATATTAGAATATGACCCGCTTATGCGCTTTACCGGCGCGTGAAATAGCGCGCCGATTAACAAAACTGGATTTCGCAATGGCGCGACGCCGCGGCAGCCACACAATGTGGCAGCGCTGTGACGGACGCTGCACGGTGCTTCCGATCCACAAAGGCGAGGATATAGGGCGCGGCCTTCTCCGAAGCATTCTAAGAGATATTGATCTTTCGTGGGAAGAATTTCATAATCTGTAGAATTAAGTATTGTGTCCCCGGAATTAGAAAGTATAGCGTTCCCTAAGTTTAGGGTTTAGAATTTATCCTTAAGTCTCTTATTCCTCAGAGTTTAGAGTTTATTCTCTTTCGTTCTTCATTTCTCATAATATGACGCCGGCTGAACTTAAGAAACTTGCCAAAAAAGGCGAATCCCAAACATTGGAGTTTAAAGAATCTTTCGGTGATGCCGTTATTGAAACCCTGGTCGCCATGGCCAACGCCAATGGCGGGAAAGTCCTTATTGGCGTAATGGAAAACGGCGCAATCTGCGGGATTGAGCCTCATAAGCCGGATATCGCCTCATGGATTAACGACATCAAAATGAAAACATCCCCCGCTCTCTTCCCTGATATAGAAATAGCCGGCATTCAGCGTAATAGTGTCGCCATATTTTCAATAAAAGATGTCCCTGTAAAACCAGTCTCCACCAAAGGCAAATGCTTTATGCGGCGCGGCAGCAGCAATCACCTGATGAGCATCCCGGAAATTGCCGATATGTATCTCAAAACATACAACCTTTCATGGGACAGCCTGATAGACGACGACAAAATCCCTGCGGATATCAGTTCTGAAAAAGTGGAGCGCTTCAGGCGGCTGCTGGAAAAGCAGTCGGCAGTCGCCGTGCCCGAAGACTCCTTTACGCTTCTTAAAAAATTCTCACTGCTGAAAGATGACCGGAAACTGACTTTTGCCGCGTCCCTGCTCTTTTGCGCAAAGCCGCCCGCCAACGCTTCAATTCACGCGGCACGCTTTAAGGGCACAGACAAGAATGAATCCGCGGAGGATTTCTACATCCAGGACGATCTGGTGGCTGAAACAGATTTACTGATGGATTTCATCCTCAGGAGCATCAAAAAAGGTGTCAGAAAGGTTCCCGCGGTTAAGCAATTAACACACGAACCGGTCTGGCAATACCCGCCGGACGCCTTGCGCGAACTGGTGGTAAATCTTGTTATTCACCGGAATTACCAAAGCGCAGTCCCTTCCTGCGTGTTTATCTTTGACGATCGCATTGAAATGTGGAACGCGGGCGAAATGCCCAAAGGCTTGTCCATGGATAAACTCCAGTCCGGCGATTACGCTCCCAGCGCAAGAAATCCTCTGCTTACACGTGTCTTTAAGGAAATAGGCCTTATTGAAAACCTCGGCAGCGGTCTTCAGGAAGTATGCCGGCTTTTTACGGGCGCCAATCTTCCGTTACCTTCCATTGAAGTCGTAGCTTCCGGCACTAGAATCGTAATTCGCTCTGCGACAGAGTATCCTGAAAGTAATGGGAAAACTAGGGAGAAAACTGGGGAGAAAACTAGGGAGAAACTTTTATCGCTTATCCGGGCAAATTCCCATGTGACAACGGCGATGCTTTCTAAAACACTTAACATAACGTCAAAAGGCGTTGAATGGAATTTAAAGAAATTAAGGAAAGAAGGCTTTTTAAAGCGCGTCGGCCCGGACAAAGGAGGCCATTGGGAAGTAATCCCCCAGTGACTCCATTTAAGAGGGGATAAAGAGGGGATAAAACTCCATGTCATTGACGAAAATTGGTAAAATGTATCATCAGTATTTTCCGTTGTTTTAATCGCATTTCGTCATTCCCGAGGTTTTAGTCGGCTATGTCTCTCCGAAGCCCGCCGTTAGCGAGGCGTAGGAGGAGAATCCAGCTCGAGAGTCTGTCCCCGAATTAATTTAGAGTTTTGAATTTAGAGTTTCGAATTTATTCTTAAGTATTGTGTCCTCAAAATTAAAAAATATTAAAGGTGACGGGGGCGCTCGCAGTCCCGGCAATAAGTAAGAAAGTTAGAACCGTCCCCTGAATCGAGGCGTAGGAGAGCCTAACCGATCTCTCGTCAGCATTTGCATTTTCCCGCGTTTTTGAGGTATACTACACCGTAAACATCGTTAAAGCCCCCTGTTAGGATACTCCAGGCAAACGAGCAGGGGATCGTTAGTTGTGATAGTAAGCGATTAAAAAGTTCACAGTGAGGAATTATATGGAATCAATCAATTTTAACACCAAGACCGACTCCCGCGGACACCTTCGGCTGGATGTGTCGACTTCGTTTCCTGGATGCCGCGTAGAAGCGCTGGTGGTGATAAATCTACTATCAGAAGAGACCGCGAAGAAGGATAAATATAATTTCCGGGATTTGGCGGGAAGACTTTTATGGAAGGGGAATGCGGTGGCTGCACAAAGGAAGTTACGCAATGAATGGTAAACGCCTTCTCCTGGATACCAACGCCGTAATTTCCATATTACGCGGGCATGAAGTTCTTCTCACTCTTGCTCAATCAGCGGCATGGGTTGGCATTTCTATCATCACATATCTCGAATTCAAGTCCTTTCCCAAACTTACCGGAAAGGATACCGCGCTTGTTACAGCAGACAAGGTGCTAACGCGCGTTGGCGCAATAGCTGCGATCAGCTTCACCCCGGCAAAAGAAGCCCTGTGACATGTCCGTCCCGCCTTCTCGCTGTTTTTTCTGGCTGCCTAGCTGTCCAGCAGTCTAGCAGTCTAGCTGTCTTGCCTTCTCGCCGCCCAGCTTTCTTGCCGTTTCTCTGGCTGTCCAACTGTCCAGCCGTTTAGCGGTGTTTTCTTCTCTTGACTGACCGGCAACTGGTGACATGGTGACTTCTTAATAGCCGCCCAGCCTCCCCTCCCCCCTGTCAAGCAATTTAAAAAGGTTACCCAAAATAGATCATCGTATTCGTATGT
>CAZFMJ010000104.1:0-6710 GCA_964520045.1 uncultured Elusimicrobiales bacterium
AAATATGGCACGAAAAACACCAAAGGACGCGTTAAAAGCTTGGATGGATTTGCCAGCTGATATCAAACAGAAAATCCTAGGCAATGTCTACTGCGTGCAATGTAGAGATATGATAACGATACGCGCAGATTACGGTGCAGAGCTAGACGGCAGGGGAGTCGTCCTGCGTGGTTTTTGTAGCGCCTGCGGCCATAAAGTCGCCAGAGTTTTGGAGCACTGAGTTATAGAAAAAGCAAATGCCTGCTATAACTCAAACCAGTTGATAGGCCATCATTTTGTTGAGGTCAACAAAACGATATCAATGCCAAAAGGGGCAAGCCGGGAAATAGACGATATAATGCTTACCCGGTATGCCTGTTGCCTTACCTGAAAACAAGAATTAAATTTAAGTTTCTGAACGAGCAAGGCCGGAATATTTATTTATGACATCGCGCAATTTATTGTAGGTTTCATTGGCGTGAGAGGAAATATGGATTAGATTTGTTTTGGCTCTGGTCATGCCCACATAAATAAGCGAGGCATTTTCGCGTTCGTTTAAGCCGGACATCGGCAAATGATTCGATGCCGGTGAAATATACTTTTTCAAATTCATGGGGGACACGGGACGCTGATGACTACATGACTAATCTGCGAACGGCGACGCAATTTTGTTTCATGATTCGCTGAATGGGGAAAATAGACGGCGGGATAGGGTGGTTTAATAGAATCTTCCCGTAAAGCCGGATGAAGTCCCAGGGGAACCGATTAAAGGCGCGAAATACCGTTCCAAGGCCGAACGCCGCGGCCAGACAACATTTTTTGAAGTTCCCGACGCCGAAGGAGTCGCAAAATGAAAGAGCATAAAAATAAGAAAGAGCATCCTTTGAGCGCTTCATCTCTGCCGGCTGAAAGGGACGTGTTTAATACGCTGCTGGGCAGATTGCGCGGCATTATACAGCAGGCGCGCCGGCAGGCGTTGCGCGCTGTGGATATTGTGCAGGTGCGCACCTGATGGGAAATGGGGCGGCATATTGTAGAGTTTGAACAAGGAGGAGCAGACAGAGCCAAGTATGGAACACAACTTCTAGGCCGCCTTGCAGAACGCCTTACTATGGAATTCGGCAAGGGCTTTGATGAGCGAAATCTGCGCAATATGCGGGCTTTCTTTCAAACATTCCCAATTTGGAACGCACTGCGTTCCGAATTGAGCTGGACCCACTACCGGCTATTGCTTCGCGTGGAAGATGAACATACCCGCCAGTGGTATATGAACGAGGCCGCCGATCAAAACTGGGGAAGCCGCGCCCTTGAGCGTCAGATCGGCACACTTTATTATGAACGGCTCCTTGCCAGCAAAGACCGCAAACCAGTACGCCGCGAGGCGAAATCTAAAATTGCCGAAACGGAGAAAACCCCGAGGGAATTTGTGCGTGACCCTGTGCTTTTGGAATTTCTTGGCCTGCCGGTTGCCGGAAAGCTTCTTGAATCCAACTTAGAGCAGGCTCTCATTGACAATCTTCAACATTTCCTCCTTGAGCTTGGCAAAGGTTTTGCTTTTGTGGCCCGTCAGCAGAGACTTAGCACGGAAACCAAAGATTTTTACGTTGACCTTGTCTTTTACAATTACCGGCTGAAATGTTTTGTATTATTTGACCTTAAAACGAAAGAATTGGCGCATCAGGACATAGGACAGATGGATATGTATGTCCGAATGTATGATGAACTTAAACGGGGCAAGGGGGACAATCCAACTGTCGGCATTATCCTGTGCGCTCAAAAAGACGCTTCCGTTGTGCGCTTTTCAATATTAAAAAAACATAAGCGGCTCTTTGCCACTAAATACAGGCTTGTTTTGCCGTCTGAAGCCGAGTTGCGCGCGGAATTGGAACGCGAACAAAAGCTGTTTCTGGAAGAAAAATTATGAACCAACATGTAAATCAAATAGCAAGCCGGCTGAGCCTGCGCCCGCCGCAGAAGGAATCCCTGGAAATACTTGCGCGTCTGTGCGAACTGTCGCCGCTTGAAAAAGGTACAGACACCGCCAAGGTATTGGCCGAGGATATCCTGCAGTAGTAAGTAGCAATAATGAATAAAACAGATTTTAAGGTTTCACTGAGAAACGAAATTACCAAAAGACTGAAGGAAAATCAGAGATATTTCAGCAGAGAAGAACTGTGCAGTCTTATCTCTGAAAGCCGTTCTTTCATTTAAAATCAATTCGAGCCGCTTTTTACAAAAAAATGGCTGGGGTTGATTACCTTACTATGCGCCTTAAATGAGTCTTCCATACCATTTACCCAGCAAGAGCGTTATTGAGTCAGTAGGAAGCGGCCGGAATTTAAAATATACATGGGGGCGCAATTAGGGTAAAACCGATGGCACGATTATGGCACGATTATGGCACGATTATGACACGATTAAAAAATGCCTGCTGTATTTGCGCGTTTTGTCGATAATAAACCGGCAGCCTGCTTGCTCATAAAACTGGTTCGTAGGATTATCTACCGCTGTGGGGCGCCGATGTCATACAGCGGATCGTCTCTTCTTCCGGAAGGCCATGCGGAAGCATTCTTTGGAAAACTAAGCGCACTAAAAAGTTCGGTGAAAGGTTCGGTGAAAGGTTCGGTGAAAGGTTCGGAGAAAAGTTCGGTGAAAATTATTCATGAGATTAATTTCGGTGAGATAATCAAAGCGAGAAAAGCTGAATGGGCGGGGGAATATCATTACTGGCTGGACAAAGGATGGTCGTAAAATAGAAAATATGAAAAACAATCATTTACAATCCGCCGGCGAACTAGTTATCTACCAAAGCAAAGACAGCCGTATTGTCTTGGAAGCAAGGCTAAACCAAGACACCATTTGGCTGACCCAATCGCAAATTGCCGCGCTTTTCGGCACGCAAAGACCTGCAATAACCAAACACCTGAACAATATTTTTGCGACCGGTGAACTCCACAAGAAATCAGTTAGTTCCATTTTGGAACCAACTGCCGCGGACGGCAAAATATATAAAACACTGTTTTATAATCTTGACGCTGTCATCTCTGTCGGATACAGAGTGAACTCAAGGCGCGCCACTCAATTCAGGATTTGGGCTACAAATATCCTTAAAAGCCATATAGTTAAGGGGTATACTTTAAATCAGAAAAGGATTGCGGAACTGCAACAAAAACAATTAAAAGAATTTGAAAATGCCGTATCACTTATAAAGAAAACCATAGAAACCAGGAGGCTCTCCTCAAGCGAAGAAAGCGGATTATTGAAAATAATCACGGAATACGCAAATACATGGCTTTTGCTTCAAAAATATGACGAAGGCAATATAGGCATTCCGGCAAAAACCGGCAAAATTTCATACACACTGGACTATGATTTTGCGAATCAAGCTATTGCTGAATTAAAACACCAGCTTATGGCCGAAAACGAAGCTTCAGCTTTATTCGGGCGGGAGAGAGGCAAAAGTTTAGAATGTATCATGAAAAATCTTTATCAGACTTTCGACGGCAATGAAGTATATCAGAACATTAATGAGAAGGCCGCCCATCTCCTTTATTTTATAATCAAAGACCATCCGTTCGCGGACGGCAATAAACGCATTGCTTCTTTTCTTTTTATACTTTTTCTGGCCCGGAATAAATATCTCTTAAAAAAGACGGGCGAGCGAAAAATTGATGACAATATGCTTGTAGCTTTGGCTCTTTTAATTGCCGAAAGCGACCCAAAACAAAAAGATGTAATGATAAAACTTGTTATAAATTTTTTAGCGGACTAACATCCCGCCGGAAGCATGCAGAATCCCTTCCCACGGTACTAACGGTACTATAGGAAAAACTGTGGTGAAATCTGTGGAGAAAACTGTGGAGATAATCCTTAAACTAATGAAAGCTAATCCGCAAATTACCCAGAAGCAAATTATGGGAAAAACAGACCTATTAAGCGAACCGGTCCTGATAAAGGCGGACATTGGGAACTGCTCTAAAATTTTAGGAGAGACACGAAGCCACAGCGTTTTAAGACATTTGCCGGACAGAGGCCGAAAAATAGTGTATGAGTGTTATTGCAAACATCGGCAAACGACTGCAGTTTAGGGGGGAAATGACGTAGAGATAGAGCTGCCGGATTCCAATACTGTGCGGCAACAATAAACAGCGCGGAAAAGGATATTTTGGATTTATTATGAAAACTCTCAAAATGATCGAGCGGCTCATGTCATGGGCAATGCACGACTGCGTAATGAAGCTGGAATTTGAAGATGCCTTGGAAGAATTTTTTGCGTTCCATTCCAGGGACAAATTCAACGAGCATTCTGAAGTATACGGCCTGTTTTTTGAATGGTTTCTTTATGACCGCCCGACAACCCGGGAACTTATGACTCCCGCAGCCGTTTTTTATAAGCGGGAGGGCCGCAGATTTTCGGCAAAAGAGCGTGAACTGCTTTCTTTATTCCAGAAAACCGAGTTCGGCATTTTTGAGATACTGGCGGCTGACCCGGTAAAAGGCGAAATACGGCTGTATGATTTCGACCGAAGGAAGGAATGGCTCATTGCGGACATAAAAGGCAGCCGATCTGCCCATATAGGCGACATTTTATTTGCCCGAGTTATTCCGATTAAGGACAAAGCCCAGCTTACAGGGTGGGTAACGGGCTATCCCGCGGGCGAAAGCGGTTTATCCGCTAAATTAAGGGATATACGGATAAAAAATCCCAAAGCGGCTCCTTTGACTCCGCGTCAGGTACTGAGATTTTTTTGCCAGCCTGTGCGGTGGGAGGAAAAAGGCGCTTTCTTTTGCAAAACCAAACTGGCCGCCTTATGGCAGCGCTATCAGCCGAAGGAAATGACATTCGCGGAATTGGAAGACGCCATCGCAATGGGCGATTTTGACGGCCATATACGCGGAATGACTGCCCTGCAAAAGGCCATGCCCGCAATTGAAGACGCTGACAATGCCGGCAAAATTGTTGCCGCATTGTGGAATCTAGAATCCGGCCGCAAAGCCGGCAGAAAACCGCCGATAGAAATGGAAGCCGAAGCCCCAAGGGGACCCGTGGAACTGAAGTTCATCCGCAAGTTGACAGACACAAATATGGAAAGACTTTCCAGCAGCGGAAAAGTATTTACGCGGGAAGAAGTTAAAAATTGGCTGAATAACACAGAAAACGGCGAAAACGGGCGCAGTCCTTTTGACTTGATAGCGGAGGAAAGAAGGGCGGCGGGGCATCCGGAACCCGAAAATATTTTGTTTTCATTCAGCTGTGAAACAATGGAACGGGACGCTTCCGCTGTGAACAACGCCGCGCAATGGGCCAACCAAGCCCCGCAATTGATGACGGATGGGAAATTTGACGAGGCCGCCCTGCTTCTTGAAAAAGCATGGCCTGAGCTTAAATTGATTGACAAGTCCGCTTTCAGGGTTATGGGCAACCTCGGCGTTTGCTACGCGTTTATGGGCATGCGCGATAAAGCATTGGACGCCCTGCGGACTGCACTTAAATATAATCCTGACTATATTCTGGCCCGCCAGCATTTGGCAAGTTTGGAGAGCATGAACGACAGACAATATAAAGAATTCATAAAAGCCGGCAACAAGCGGCTTAAACCAACGGAATGGAACCCGTGATATTAAAATTCGACTGGACAAAGGCTGGATGTAATGCCATGTCCTTTGGTATAGAATAAACGGAGGCCGTTATGGATAAGCAGTCGATGATAGAATTGAACAAAAAATTTGAAGATTCTTCCTATGAACAGGACGGCATAGAATATTGGATGGCGCGGGATTTGCAAATATTGCTGGGCTATGCTGAATGGCGTAATTTTGTCCAAGTCATAGAAAAAGCCAAAATGGCCTGTTACAACTCACATCAATTAATTGGCCATCATTTTGTTGAGGTCAACAAAACGATACCAATGCCCAAAGAGGCAAGCCGGGAAATAGACGATCTAATGCTTACACGTTACGCCTGCTACCTTATCGCCCAAAACGGGGACTCCAGAAAGGAACCGATAGCCTTTGCCCAAAGCTATTTTGCAATACAAACACGCAGGCAGGAACTGCTTGAAGAAAGGATAGCGCTGACAGAAAGACTTATTGCCCGAAAAAAACTTATAGAAACAGAAACGGAATTATCAAGAACTTTATATCAGCATGGCGTTGATGACCAAGGTTTTGGCCGAGTGCGAAGCAAAGGGGATCAAGCTTTGTTCGAAGGCAATACCACCCTGGAAATGAAAAAGAAGCTTGGAATACCGGAGAATAGACCGTTGGCAGATTTTCTTCCCACCATAACCATAAAAGCCAAAGACTTCGCGGCTGAAATAACTCATTTCAATACAAAAGACAAAAAACTTGAAGGGGAAGAACAAATTACCCGCGAACATGTAAAAAACAACCAAGACGTAAGAAATGTTTTAGGGAAAAGCGGCATACGGCCTGAGAATCTGCCTCCCGAAGAAGATATAAAAAAATTGGAACGCAAACTAAAATCCACAGAAAAACAAATTATAAAGAACGGCAAGCGGATAGAGAAAAAGAATAATATCAAAAAAGAGAAGATTTAAGCTTTGGCAGGGATGTTAAGAAGACCGAGTTTTATTTCGGCTGTCATTTTTGCAATTACCATATCATGCGCCGTATCATGTGTCCAGCGGGATTTTAGTATCCGTTCGGGGTTCAATCTTATTTTTGCTGTCAGCGCCAGAGGCATATTTTTTCTCCCTTTCCCTTCACTA
>CAZFMJ010000105.1:0-6660 GCA_964520045.1 uncultured Elusimicrobiales bacterium
AGCCTCGGAGGGCAGGCATTTAGCTCCTCGATATTATGAGGCTCATGGGGGTTTTCCGGTTCCGGAATCAAGAAGTCTATAAGCGCGGTCACGGCTATACCGGCAAAAAAAGCGAGAGTGACCGCCCATCCGCCGGCCCTGCCGCCTATTTCAGCCGACAGAAGCCGGCGCGCATCCGGCAGCATTTCCGAAAGGGATACGTATATCATCACTCCCGCTGAAAATCCCAGGGAGGCGGACAGGAACCTGCGGCTCGTGTGTTTGGTGAAAAAGGTTATTATGCCGCCTATGCCGGTGGCCAAGCCCGCCAAAGCGGAGAGTGTAAGCGCAAACCAAGGTGAATGGACCATGTAAACAAGTTTACAATTTTAATGCAGGATAAAAAAATATCGCTCTCCATGCTGTCGGCGGTAATACTCAGGTCGCTATGATGTGATTGCCGGCATAATCCCGCGCCTATCGCGCAAGTAACGCAGTTTTCTTAAATCAATTCTCGTCCGGCAAGGGAAAGAAGCTCCGCTTTTGCCTGCGTAAATAGAATCATCCCAAAAAATCAAATCCGAAGTCCCTTGACAAAACATAATGCCCGCGCAATACTTTTATTAGCGGATACGGGGAGAGGTTATGAATATGCGGGTAATTCTAAGCATTATAATAATCGCATGCCAGCCTCAAGTTTGGGCTCAAACTCACGCAAGCGCATTCTCCGAATTGCGAAGTTTTGCCGATTCCGATGAGTATTATCCGCCTCCGCCTGTCTACTCTCAGCCGGTTGAGCAAAAAAACGCATCAGGCAAAACCATGGTTAAGCTTGCCGCAGAATATGTAAAAACCATGCCCGCAAAAAGCCCGGGCGACGCGGCAAGGAACGTGTTATTGTTTATGCGCAGATACCTTAAGCCCGCAGGCGGTGCTCAACGCGGAGCGCACGAATGGAGCGCGGAGCAGGTTCTCAACGAAGGCTCAACAAACGGATGCGTTGAATCCGCAAAAGTGTTTTTTGAGATTTTTAAATCGGCCTATCCGCATTATAGACCGGTATATCTCGATTCATTTAATTCCGCCTGCCCAAAAGGCGGGCATGCTGTGGTCGAAATAACAGATTCCGGCGGCTCTCCCTTCATTATTGACAGCGCCTTCTATCCAAGCCTTCCCGATGTTCTTGAGAATTTTAACGGGGGAGACATAACCCCGCACAAAAGACACATTGAATCCGCACGTTATGAAAACTCCATACTATGCTACGACGACAATGAAAGAAGAAGTTTTAGATATTACAATCCCTGCGAAGATAAAAAGGAAGAGTTTTCAAGATATATCATTTACAGCCGTCACGCAGAACTGCCGAATACTGATAATGCCGAAAAAATAGAAAAACAAGCGAGAGAGCAGTTCAGTAATACCGGGAAAGTTAGAACATATGACCGGTATTGGTGAGTATTGAATGGCTCATCGTGCCGCCGGCGTGTCGTATGATTGACACGCGTGGAAAGCTTTAATTTTTAAGATACGAATGCAAAGGCAGTTCCGGCGTTGTTGTCGGCATATACTGATAAAGACTTGTTTTTTGTTATGAAATTACCCGGTTTAAAATTGGGACGGGATTTCTGGCTGTTCAGATCCGGACAGGCGGTTTCCGTCATCGGCGACGGCTGTACTTCGATAGCGCTGGCGTGGTGGATACTCGACTCCACCGGTTCGGCGGGGAAACTGGCCTCAGTGCTTTCGCCCGCGATGTTCGCCGCTATTTTAATGATACCCTTATTCGGACCGCTCGGCGATAGATTTGAACGTAAAAAAATACTCATAATAAGCGACCTGTGGCGCGCGGGGCTGATGCTGTCGCTGGCCGTCATGGCATATCTGAAATATTTCAATCTGCCGGTTATTATCGGCCTGTATCTGCTTGTATCGCTCGGCAGCGCTTCTTTTTTTTCTGTTGCCGCGAGTATTGTGCCTCAGCTGGTAAAAAAGGAGCAGCTGCAGGAGGCGATAGCGCATGGCAGGGCCGTAATGTCGGCGGGACGACTTTTGGGCGGCGCTATCGGAGGAATTCTGGTATCGGTTTTAGGCGTATCGGGAGCATTTCTAGTGGATGGATTGTCGTTTTTGCTCGCGGCGGGCGCGGCGTATCTGATAAAAGCGGACACAAAACCGCCGGCTGTAATCTCCGAAGCTAAAGGAAAAATCGAGCGCTGGCTGAAAGATTTAAAAGCAGGCTTTTACGCGCTGATCCGCATCCCCGTGCGCCTGCGTCTGCTTGTTCTTGAAACGGCGATAAATTTTACCTCCGCACCTATTATAATTGCGTTGCCCGTGCTTGTGAAACAGGAGCGCAATATGCCCGCGTGGTTTCTGGGAGGATTAGAGGCGGGCATAAGCGCGGGCGCGATAGTAGGCGCGCTTATCGCAGGTTATGCCTGCCGGAAAATTTATCCGGATATAGTATCCACAGCGGGGCTGGCGCTGTTTAGTTTGGGACTGGCGATATTGCCTCTGGCGCCTGATTTGCTCCTGCCGCTTGTAATAACGTTTATATGCGGAGTTTCGCTTGCGCTGGGCAATATCCCGATTCAAACGCAGGCGCTCATCGCAACGCCTGATGAATACCGCTCAAGAATAGACTCGCTGGCTTCTTTCATCGGGCACTGCTCCCAACCTATAGGCATGGCCTTTGCGGCATGGCTGATATCCGGCATAGGAGTAAATAAAACCATAATGCTTGCCGGCGGCGCGTGTTTTGTTTTATGCCCGCTGGCGTACGCGGTTCCAGATTTCAAACTGCTTCTCAGACTGCCGGCGGGAGAGGCTGACGGCTTTTTCATGAAAAAATATCCCGCGGCCTTTGCGAAAAGAGGTTAGGTTATTTAATGTGGCCCCGCGCATCGTTGTCTCCGTTTTACAGCATGCTGGTATGGTCTTGCCAATTTTTTACCGCAGATTCTTGTAATATAGCGAGGTGTCCCCCATGAAAAGATTTATCGGATTGCCGGCGAAAGCGTTTGTTATTGCCCTTATCATCGCGGGAACACAAACCCTGCGCGGGCACGATAATCCCCCTGCATCTCCTGCCGGCGGACATGCTGTAAGCGGCGCCTCAGGGAAAAGCCCCGCCTCGCCGGTATTAAAAAGCACGGCGACCAACTACGGCCATGGCGACGACTCTGCCGCGGCGGTATTACAAAGTAACTATACTACCGAACATTTTATTTTCCATTTTTCCGAAGACAAGAGCGCGCTGGGAGAACTTTTCGCGGCTTTGGAAAATAACTATTCGAAAATCACAAAAGCATTTGGAATAAATCCGGCCAATAAAGTAAAAGTTGAAATATATCCGGATATAAAGCTGTATCATCGCAGAACGTTCGGCGAGAACTCCCCCGACTGGATGGTGGGCAACTTTGACCCCGATAATAATGTGGTAAGGATGGTTTCGCCTAACAATCCCGGCTCGTATCACGATTATAAGTCGGTTGTTGAGATCGCGGCGCACGAATTCGCGCACTGCGTCACTTTCGAATACCGCAGCCGGAACAACAAGAATCTGCCCAATTGGCTGAATGAAGGTTTATCGCTTTACTACGCGGATCAATTCGTTGAGAACGACAAGAAACGGGTAAAAGAAGCGGTCGCGTCGAATGATATCCCCGCTCTTTCCGACTTGAAAGATGATTTTGTTAAATATCACGGCTACACATTTTCATATACTGTCGTTGATTTTATTATAAAAAAATACGGCGAAAAGAAATTAATGGAATTTGTCAAGAACCCCGATTCCTACGGCAAAATATTTTCAATGTCAAAAAAGAAATTTAACGCCGAATGGCAGGCGTATCTAAAAGAAGAATATAAACAATAAAGAGAAACAGACGGGGCGCGCAAGGGTTAAATCAGCCCATAAAAAAATCCGCGGAGAGCCGCAAGGCCTGGGCGCGGAAAAGTTATCACGTAAAAGTGGAGGGCGGAACTATGCTGCCGGAACCGGAAGAGACAGCCCCGCTCAGGCAGGGATTATTTTTATGTCTTCTTTTGAGACGGCGGGTTTTACGGCGGCTATGGGAAGCGAAAAATAGAAACAGGAATTTTTGCCCGGCTCGCTCTTTATCTCCAATCCGCTTCCGTGCAGTAAGAGCATCTCTATAGAAATCTTCATGCCCAGGCCGAATCCGGAGGCGACGGCGCGGCCTTCCTCGGTCCTGTAAAATTCTTCCCTTATCTTCCTTATCTCTTCCGGCTTTATCCCATTGCCGCTATTTTCTATATAAAAGGTTATACGCCCCTGTTTTTCCGCGTTAGGCGTCAGCTTGACCGAGATAGCGCCGTTTTCCGGAGTGTATTTCACCGCGTTGCCCATAAGGTTTGAGACCACCAGCGAAAGCGCCTCCCTGTCGGCTGAAACCAGCGCCGGCGCGTCCGGCATCTCAAGCGAGAAAGAAATATGCTTCTGGCGCATCAGCCCTTCCATTGAATAAGCCGCCCCCGAAACGATGTCGCGCAGAGCCAGCTCTTTCTTCTGCAGTTTGAAGCGTCCGGCCTCCATTCTGGCTTCATTGAGAATGTTCTTTACGTAATTACCCAGAGATTTGCACTCGGATTCCAGCGTGCGGTAAAGCATGGGCCGATTGGCCTCGCCTTTTCCGCTATCCCCTTTTTCAAGCATAAAAAGCGCGGTATCTATCACGGTCAGCGCGTTATTGAATTCATGGCTGACGGTGCGCACCATAGCGGATTTAAGCATGGAAGCCTTGTGCTCTTCGCGCATATAGTGGCGCAGCTGCACCAGCAGAAGGATGACCACCAGCGCGGCCGTGGAAATGAACATGAGCCTCCGCCTGGTGCCGGAGAGGCTGCGGTCCAGCGTTTCGCTGTTGAGCGCCAGCACGACGGTGCCCAGCCGTTTTTTGCCGACCAATATAGGATTGGAAAAGTAATAATACTCCAGCCCATCCGCTCCTTTGTAAGTCTGCATCATCTGGTTTTTAAGGTTCATGGCGCATTCCGCCTCGCGGCTGGAATCCAAATCCCCTATTTTTTCCGGCTCGGAATGCGACATTATCCGCCCTGATTCGCTTAAAATGGAGGCGTATTTTGTCATCTTTTCCAGCATCAGCGTGTTTATAAGGAAATGCAGGGCGAAATGATCGACTTGCGGAAAGAGCGCCGCGCCCGCCCATTTGGAGAAAATTTGGACGCGCATGGACGTGTAATCGAAAATGGAGTTTTTCTCGGACTTGAGTATAAGGCCGGAGGAGGCGGCTATCACTATGAATGCGGCGAGGGAAATAAAGAGAAAAACATTAACCAAATTTTCCCTAATTTTTTTAAATTGCATGGTTCTTCTTCAGCGGCGGCGCTATTCCTGCCCGGCGGCAAGGCTTATTTTTTTCTTCAGCTCAAGCGCAGGCGGATAAGAGGGGTGTATGGCGAAAATCTCTTTGAGATATCCGCCTGAAGCCGCCATTTCGTTATTGCTGTACGCCCCGACCGCCTTGTAATAAAGCTGTTCGATTTTTTTCGTCTGCTCCGCGGAAAGCCTGAGCGCCGCCGGCTCTTTTTTGGAAACGGGGTGGTCGTCAGACATGAACACGGGCTCAGGCTCGTAAACGCGCATTTTAGGCGAAACACAGGCCGAAACGAGCGCGCAGAAAACAAAAGCCGGAATAATATATTTTTGAAAAATCATATCCCCGCTTTAGAGTATACAATAACAGGAACGGCACTTCAAAAGCCCTTTCAAAAGCCCGCATCAAATCATTTAAAATGTTACCGGACGAAACCGGCGTTTCTCCCTTCCATTTCAGAAGTTGACTTTTGAAAAAATAGGCTGTATGATATGGGTGACGGTATCAATATCGGGAAGAGGAGGCGTCGTGAAAATAAAAATAATACGGATATTCGTAATGGCGTTCACGCTCGCTGCAATAGGATATATGGCGATCTCAGCTCAGCAGACTACCGACATCGAAACTGCGGCGCCCGGCATCGGCACTACGGCTGCCGGCGTGGGAACAACTGTTTCAAAAGCGGCGGGGGGTGCGGGAGTAACCGGCGGCGGGACAGGATTGACGACCGTTACGGGGGGCAACACCGGAGCGGGATCCAACAGCAACGCGTCATCCCAAAAAAAGGAAGGCGGCGAAGACTCAGGCGGCGGATGCTGCGGTTAAAATAGGTCTAAAGGCCTATAAACACATAGGTCCTTTGGCACTCGTTAAACAGGCCGGATGGCGGTAAGATAATAGTAGAAGCGGTTTTAATCCTTAAAACCATCAAGGGAGGGTGTGTTATGAAAATCAAGATAATACGGATACTCGTCATGGTGTTCACACTCGCCGCGATAGGCTATATGTCGATAAAGGCTCAGGCTGCCAGCAGCGGCACATGGTCGACCGACGAACAGCAAGACGAGGCAGAAAAAGAGAAGGGCGGGTGCTGCGGCTGATAAACGGCTTCAGCGGCGGTTAATCGGAAGACGCCGATAGAAATTATCTGCGGGGAGTTATTTGCTGAGCGATGTTCTGGATAGGCGTTATGTCTACTCCCGACGCGACAACGGCGGGCATCATCGTCGTCATATTTCCGGCTGCCTGCATGGTCACATCTTCCACGTAGGCGGATGCCTTATCGTCAGCGCTTAAAAACCTTACCACCTCATTATAT
>CAZFMJ010000106.1:0-6440 GCA_964520045.1 uncultured Elusimicrobiales bacterium
CGGCGGGGTCAGCAGCGCGGCGATAAGCAGGGCGCACATGATCAGGTAAATTGGATTGATCCATTCCCGAAGATGTCCGTAATTCATCCGCGAAAACATATACATAAGCGGGAGAGAAATCAACAGCCAGAAAAACTGGCGGGTTATAAAATAAAACGGCGTATGATAATAGGTGTCCGCAAATATCGCGCTTGCGGAATAGAGAGAAACTATGCCCATGACCATAAGCGCGGCTGCGGTAAGCAGGAGAATATAATCGGGAGAAGAGTGGATCCTGCCCGCCTTTTTTAGTTCATTGACATGGCTGTGCCGCGCGGGTATTTGCCTGTGAGGCAAAAGGACATGTCCCGTCTTTTTGAAAAGATTGAATCGATTTTCCCGCCGCATAATTATAGGCATATATTAAGACGGTAGACGGGAGACGGTAAATGGTAGAAGGTAAACGGAAAAGCCTAAGACAAAAAAATAAATCATTTGCAGTTTTTCCTCCTCCTTTTTCATTTTTCGTTCCCCCTCTTCCGTCCCAAACAATCCTTAGGGGCAGTGAGTTTGGGGCGGCCCATTCTCGCGGCTTTCAAGGAATGAATGGGCCGTCTACCGTCTTCCATCTTCTTACCATCTCTTTAAACTGTCTGCCTCTGTCTTCATAATCCCGGAATTGATCGAATGAGGCGCAGGCCGGCGATAGGAGCAGTATGTCGCCCTTGGAACCTTTTGTTATCGCGGTTAGAACCGCCTTTTCAAGCGTTTCGCAATCAATAACAGGAACGGCGTCTTCCAGTTCCGTCCGTACTTTTTCCGCGTCCTCGCCGATTGCAAGTATCGACAGGACGGATTTTTGAAGCAGAGGCATTAACGGGGTATAAGGACTTTTTTTGCCCCGCCCGCCCATTATCAGCCATATTTTTCGCCCTTCCCGCGACAGCGCTCTCAGCGCCGTCATGGTAGAATCCACATTCGTTGCTTTTGAATCGTTTATACAGCGCAAACCGCGCGCCGTCCCGGCTTCCTCAAGCCTGTGTTCAACGCCTTTAAATTCGGCAAAGGCGGTTCTTATACGGCTTATATCCGCGCCGCGGCACAGGGCCATAAGGCCGGCTGCCATCGCATTCTGAAGGTTATGTTCTCCGGAAATTTCAGGAGGTTTTGCGGAGATTTCGCAGCCCCCCAGATTGAAAATTATTTCCCCGTTTTTAATAAACGCGTTAAGTTTTATATCGGAACTTTCCAGCGAGCTGGAAAAAAAGAGAGCGCGGGAAGGGCATTCCTTTGATAATTTCACGCATATTTCATCCTGCGCGTTGAAAATACAGAAATCGGTTTTTTTCTGCCGCTGAAATATTTTTGATTTTACGTTTATGTAGTTTTCCATGGATTCATGGCGGTCGATATGGTCGGGAGTTATGTTGAGCACGCAGGCGCAGTCCGGCTTGAAATATGAACAGTCTTCCAGCTGGTAGCTTGAAATTTCAAGCGCGATATCGTCCCCTGTCTTTACTCTCCCGCATATACTCGAAACCGGAACCCCGATATTTCCGCATAAATGCGCATGAGCGCTTTCCTTCCTCCTAAGAATTTCCCAAAGAAGCGTCGTTGTGGTGGTTTTGCCGTTTGTGCCGGTTACCGCGAATAAATCAGCGTTCGGGCAGAATGACAGAGCCGTTTCAAGTTCGCTGAATAAGGGAATATCAGCGGATTTTATTCCGGCGATTATTTTGCAGGAAGAAGAAATCCCCGGGCTTTTTACGGCAAAACCGCAGTCAAACAGTTTATCGGAATGCCCTCCTGTTTCAAAAGTCACCGCAGGGAGAAGCTGCTGCGGCAATGCGCCGAGTTGTTCAAGGGTCTTTTCTTCGCTCAGTATTACTTTAAATCCCTTCCCGGCAAGAAGATTGGCGCAGTATATTCCGGATTTTCCGGCGCCCAAAACGCAGGCTGTTTTATCGATAAATTTTTCAGGCTTAAACATTAGTATCAGCTCAACACGGTGTTTTTTAACGTATTTTAAGCGAAGCCAGAGCCAGAAGCATGAGCATTATGCCCGCGATCCAGAACCGGACGGTAATTTTAGACTCGGCTAAGCCTTTAAGTTCAAAATGATGGTGCAAAGGCGCCATAAGCAGTATCCGTTTGCCGTGCCGCAGGCGGTAAGACGTCATCTGCAGTATTACCGAAGCGGTTTCAGCGACAAAAACGGCTCCCACCAGCGGAAGCAGCAGTTCCTGTTTCACGGATATTGCGATTACGCCTATTGTTCCCCCCAAAAACAGCGAACTGGTGTCGCCCATAAATACTTCCGCCGGATATGCGTTAAACCACAAAAACCCGAGACACGCCCCCACCATGGCGCCGAGAAATATGCTTATTTCGCCGGCTCCTTCCACCGGTATTATGCGCAGATAAGACGAAAATTTTGCATGACCCGCGATATAGGCGAAAACCGCGTAGGTGAGAGCGCAAAAGACGATATTTCCCGCCGCCAGCCCGTCAAGTCCGTCCGTAAGATTTACGGAGTTTGAGGCGCCTATTATGATCAGCATGCCGAGGGCGTAGTAAAGCGCGAAGATGTTTATATAAAACTCTTTTGTGTAAGGCACGCTTAGTATCGTGGCGAATTTATGGCTTGGCGGATTTAACGCCAGATAAAAAACTACAAGCAGGGCGGTAACGGTCTGCACGGTCAGTTTCAGCCTTGACGAGGCTCCCTCGGGATTTTTTTTGACAAGTTTTATATAGTCGTCATAGGCGCCGATCGCCGCAAGAAGCGTTGAAGTAAAAAAAAGCAGAAGTATGAATCTGTTGTCAAGTCTCGCCCAGAGGAGGGTGGTCGACATAAGGCTTGCGAATATCAGCAGTCCGCCCATCGTTGGCGTTCCGTGTTTGGTCATATGTGCGGCGGGGCCGTCCGAGCGCTGAACCTGGCATATTTTGTATTTTTGCAGCTTTCTGATAAAATAAGGCCCGATTAAAATGGCGATAAGAAAAGCGGTTATTACGGCTCCGCCTGCCCGGAAGGTTATATACTGGAATAAATGAAGCGGACCCCAGCTGCCGCTTAGCGTGTGCAGTAAATAAAACATAAATTTTTAGGCAGACGGTAAACGGGAGATGGAAGACGGTAGAAGGTAAAATTCCAGTTTACTGTCCATTCTCAAAACTTTTCAGGAAAAGAATGGGACGTCTTTAACAGCCTATCCTCCTAGATTTTTAAATATTTCCTCAAATTTCATCGCTCTTGACGCTTTTATCAGAAAAGTTCCTCCCTCTTTTATCTTATCATTTACTTCATTTATCCATCCTTGCGGAGTTTCGCAATACCGGACCTTTCCTGCCGCCCCGGCTTTTACCGCTTCATCCGCGGCGGCTTTCATTTCAGGCCCCGCAAGAAATATGCCGTCCAGCGGAAGAAGGGCAAGCCAGCCGCCTAATTCCTGATGATAGCGCTGCGAATATCCGCCCAATTCTTTCATGTCGCCGAGAATTACTACCAAAGGTTTTTGATAGCCTGATTCAAGCAGGGCTGAAATAGAAGCTTTCATCGATTCAGGGTTGGCGTTGTAGGCGTCAAGAATTACCGCCGCATCGCCCAGTTTTTCAACCTGCATCCGCATAGGAAGCGGCCTGAACGCTTTAAGGCCCGCTGCGATTTTATCCCAGCCTATCTCCATCGCCGCCGCCGCCGCCGCCGCCGCCGCCGCGTTTAACAGATTATGGCGCTGTAAATTTTTGGGAAAAACGTCCCGTATCGTTTCTTTGTTCAGGAAACGGAGATTTTGTCCGCATATGCGGATATCCGCGGTTTCCGAAAATCCGAAAGTAAAATTATTCCCCTTCCAGCGCGTTTTCAGCCGGCGCAGCAGCGGATCGTCCGCGTTATATACCAGCGTTCCGCCCGGAGCCAGACATTGCAAAAGTTCTGTTTTTGTCCTGTATATCGTTTCTATGTCCTTGAAAAATTCAAGGTGCGCGGCGGAAATATTTGTCAGCACCGCTATATTAGGCCATGCCGGCGTTCCTATTTCAAGTATATCTCCTTCATGCGATGCTCCCAGCTCGAATATGCCGTATCTATGCTCCGGAGCAAGTTCAAGAATGGAAAAAGGAACGCCGAATTGATTATTCAGATTTCCGGGGTTTGAACAGGCGGAGCCGGCCTGGGAGCATATGTATTTAAGCATTTCTTTGGTGGTGCTTTTGCCATTTGAGCCGGTTATGGCCGTTACGGGGATATTCATCTTTCTGCGGTGGCAGGCGGCCAGAAGCTGAAGCGCTTTAAGCGTGTCGGATACTTCTAAAATGTTCGCCGGTTTTACAGCCGGCTTCTCCCATAATCCGCGCTCCGTTATCCAGCCTGCGGCGCCCTTTCGCGCCGATTCTTCCAAAAAATTATGCCCGTCGTAATTTTTCCCCTTAAGCGCCCAGAATATCCCGCCCGCGGAAATTTTTCGGCTGTCGGCGGTGAATGAATTAAATTCCGCGTCAGGATTTCCGGCCTGAAGCTTTCCTTTTGCCGCTTTTTCAACCGCCGCCCACGTAAGATTAAGGTTCATAGTATGAAGAAGGTAGATGGTAGACGGTAGATGGTAGACGGTAAACAAAAACAAGAAGAAGGCAGACGGGGTAAGGCAAAAGAAATATTTTTTTGTTTATTGCTTTCCATTTACTTTTTTCCGTCGTTCTCCAAGTTCCCAGTCTTATTCAGTTACTTTCTGTTGTTTGGTGACTTCTTCATTCCCCAGTCTGGGTAACCGGGCCGCTGGGTGACTGGTTACTTTTCTTTTATGGCTTCCAATGCCGTTTCTTTATCGTCAAAGTGCGTTGTTTTATCTTTGAAAATCTGATAATCTTCATGTCCTTTTCCCGCGATAAGCACGATATCGCCCTTGCGCGCCTTTTTTATGGCCGCGAATATGGCTTCCTGCCTGTCCGGAATTATGGAGTAATTTGAAAATCCTTCATCAAGCAATCCTTTTTCAATGTCGGAAAATATTTGCAGAGGGTCTTCAGAGCGCGGATTGTCATTAGTGATTACCGCCGCAGCGCTGTGCCTGGCGGCGCATATCCCCATAGGAGCTCTTTTGGTCCTGTCACGGTCGCCGCCGCAGCCGAATACGGTTATTATTTTTTCATGGGGCAGTTCTTTTATGTTTTGCAGAACTTGCTCCAGAGCGCTGTCGGTGTGGGCGTAATCGACGAACACCGTGAAATCCTGTCCGGCCGCGACCTGCTCCAGCCTTCCGGGCACGCAGGACAGCGATTCCAGCCCTTTTATAAATTGCTGCGCGGATATTCCCAAAGAATGAGCCGCCGCCGCCGCCGCCAAAGCATTGTAAATATTATACTTCCCCAGGAGATTAAGCGTTATTTTATGCCTGCTGCCCGGGGCGGGGGCGGGTCCGTTTAGCAGGAACGTTGTGCCGGCTGTGGTCATGGTTATGTCCGAGGCGGACCAGCCGCAGGAATTTGACAGTCCGTATGTGCAGTATCGGACGGGATGGCGGATGGTATTTATTATTGCGTCCGCATTTTCATCATCTCCGTTTATCACCGCGCAGCGGGGCGTTTTGGCGGATGAGGGATTTTGAAGAAGTTCAAACAGCCGTAGTTTTGACTTAAAATATTCTTTCCGGTCCTTGTGAAAATCAAGGTGATCTCTGTGCAGATTGGTGAAAACCGCCGCGTCAAACGCTATCTCATCCGCCCGCCTAAGCGCCAGAGCATGCGAAGATACTTCCATAACGGCCGTATCGCAGCCGAGTTCTTTCATTTTTGCGAGAAGCGTCTGCAGTTCAATGGAAAGAGGGGTCGTGTTGCAGGCTTTTGAAAGCACAATGCCGTCCGCCCTGTAATTTATTGTGCCTATGACTCCGGGTCTTTTCCCCGAGTTCATATATATGGATTCAAGAAAATAGGCGGTGGTGGTTTTTCCGTTTGTTCCCGTTATCCCTATGACCTGCATGTCTTTTGCCGGATTTCCGAAGAATTTTGCCGATGCTTTTGCCATGGATTGGATCGCGTCTTTTACCTGAATCCATGTGCAGCTTATGCCGAAAGCCGGAGGCGGAGGCATTTGCTCGCTTACTATCGCGCAGGCGCCTTTGCCGAGCGCCTCTTTAATATGCAGATTTCCGTCGGTGCGGCTGCCGGCTAGGGCAAAAAATACCTGTCCGCTCCCGGTTTTCCCCGAATTGCAGGATAGTCCGGTAATTTTGCAGTCCATCGTTCCGGATACCAGCACCTTCGGAATATCCGCAAAAAGTTCGTTAAGATGCATAGGGTTAATGTTGCTGCACAGGCAGACAGAATTCAGAATAACCTGCCCTGGTAGTTACAATCTAAGTCTCCACAGGGTCTAGCATGGGTGCGGGACAGTCATGGAATTACTCCTCCGCCGCGTAGGAAACCCTCCCGTGGTTTCCCTCCAACCACAAGGGTTGGAG
>CAZFMJ010000107.1:0-6190 GCA_964520045.1 uncultured Elusimicrobiales bacterium
GTGTCTGTAGGGTATCCAGCCTGAGTCCACCGCGGCGCGGCTGGCTCCGACCGCGCCTCCCAGAGTTTTTGCAAGTTCATGTATAATTCCAAAACCTTCCGGCTTTGACAGCCCTCTCCCTCCCGATATGACTATCTCGGCTCCGCAGACATCCTGTTCTCCGGCCTCTTCCGGAACAAAAGCTATGAATTTTGCCTTTGATTTGTGTTTTTTAGGGTCAAATCTGAAATTTTTTATTTCGCCTTTTCTCCCCGGCGTTTTTTTGGCTTTTGGGTATGTCAGGGGCCGTAGCGTGCACATTTCCGGCCTTTTGTTTTCGCAGATTATCGACGCCATCAGGTTTCCGCCGAAAGTAGGCCGGGTTACCTGAAGAACCCCTTTTTCTTTGTCTATCACAAGTTCGGTGGCGTCCGCGGTGAGGCCTGTGTTTAAGAGTATGGCAAGCCTTGCCGAAAGAGACCTGCCCATCGTGGAGGCGGAGAGTATGAATTTATTCGGCTTTTCGGAGTTTATAAGGTCGGCCAGCGTTTTTGAGTATGTTTCGTCGAGGAAATTTTCAAGCTGCGCGTCGTCGCATACGTATACGCAGTCCGCTCCGTGGTCGATTAAGTCCCGGGCTAAGCATGAAACGCCTTTCCCCATGATTACAGCGCTCAGCTTTTCGTTAAGATCGCCGGCCAGAGTCTTTCCTATGCGAAGGAGTTCGTAGGTTGAAGGGGAAAGTTTGCCGTGCAGAAAATCCGCAAAGCACCATACTCCTTTATACTGTGATAAATCTGTTTTTTCCGCTTTGTCCGCGGTCATTTCAACGGCATTGAAGATGTTTTTATCCGCGGCCTTTTTTTGCAGGGCGGAGCAGACCTCCGCGCAGGAGCCGCAGTACACGCAGCGATGTTCGTCGATAACGGCAAGGTTTTTCCATTGCGGTCGCAAATCCGGTTTTTTTCGCGCTTTTTGCGAAGGCTCAAGCAGAATGCAGTTGACAGGGCAGGCTTTGACGCATGCCCCGCATCCCGAACACCGCTCTTCGATTATTTTAATAGAATTCATTTCACAAGCTTTCGTTCTTTCAGAATATTCAGCAGTTTTGCGGCTTTTTCCTGAGGCGATATTCCTTCAATGCGCAGTCCGCCGCTCCTTCGTTCAGGCGTGAAGCATTTTACCACTGAAGTCGGAGAACTGCTTCCTATTTTTGAGCCGTCGCATCCCAGATCCTTTGCGGAAAGCCTGGGTATGGAAGCCTTTTTAGAGGCCAGCCTTCCTTTAAGAGAGGCTATGCGCGGTTCATTTATTTCCTTCACTACGGAAATTACGGCGGGAAGCGGCATTTCTATTATGTCATAGCCGTCTTCCATAAGCCGTTCAACCCGTATCGTTTCCGCGGAAATCTGCTCTACTTTGCGCACATAGGCGGTATTCGGCCAGTCAAGCCAGGCGGCTATGCCTGGTCCTATATGCCCGGTGTCGCTGTCGTTTGTCTGCTTGCCGCATACCACAAGGTCCGCTTTAAGTTCCTGCGATATTTTCTTTACCGCAGTTGAAAGCACATAACTGGTCGCCCACGTGTCCGAGCCCGCAAAGGCCTTGTCGCAGAGATGATAGGCTCTGTCGCAGCCCCTTGCTATCGCATCGCGCAGAACTTCTTCCGCCTGCGGCGGACCCATTGTCACGGCCGACGCTATCGAGTTTCCCCCCATCCGTTCCTTGAGCCTCACGGCTTCTTCCACTGCGAATTCGTCAAACGGATTGATTCCCGCCGCCGCGCCGTCGCGCATAAGATGGCCGGTTTTAGGGTCGACCTTAATGTCGTCGGACAACGGCGTTTGTTTCACACAGACGATTATGTGCATAATTAAGATGGTAGACGGTACATAAGAGGGGAGATGGTTGACGGTAAACGGGAGACGGTAAAACAAAAACAAAAAAATAAATCGTATGACATTTTTCTCTCCCCGCACTAAACTTCTTTCTTCATTCTTCCGCCCATCATTCCCCGCCTATCGTTTATTATTTTCTTTTTTTTCCTTTCTGTTTCCCATCTTCTTTTTGCCGTCTTCCATCTCCCGTCTACCGTCTCCCGTCTTCTGATGCATATTCTTTAATGAGCGCCGCGGCTATTTCATTGCGCTGTATATGATTTGTTCCTTCGTATATCTGGGTTATTTTTGCGTCGCGCATATATTTTTCGATCGGAAAATCCTGCATATAGCCTATTCCGCCGCACAGATTTACGCATTCGCTGGCCACCTGCATGGCCGTCTCGGAGCAGAAGAGTTTCGCCATCGCGGATTCTTTTGTCCATCGTCTGGTTTTTAGTTTTTTAAGTTCGTCGCGAAGCACCGTCTTGGAGGAAACGGCGGTGTTCATGGCTGTTAAAAGATCTTTGTCCATGGCTTTTGCTATCGAATATACCAGCGCTCTTCCCGCCTCAATGCGCGCGGCGCAGTCTGCAAGCGAGTGCTGTATGGCCTGAAAAGACACCACGGCCTGTCCGAACTGCTTTCGTATCCGCAGGTAAGGCACTGTTTCATCTATCGCGCCCTGCGCTATGCCTATCGCCTGGGCCGCTACTCCGGGCCGCGAGTAATCAAAGGTCTCCTGCACCACAAAGAGCCCGAAACCTTCCCCCCCCAGAATATTGGCTTTCGGCACTTTGCAGTTTTGAAAAACAAGTTCATATGTAGGATTGGCGCGTATGCCGAGTTTTGTCTCTTTTTTTCCGAACGAAAATCCGGGTGTGCCCTTTTCTATTACGAGAGCGGATATGCCCCTTGCTCCCCTTTTTGGATTTGTGCTGGCAAATACCGTGTATATTTCGGCGGCATTGCCGGAAGAGCAGAAATGTTTGGCGCCGTTCACTATATAATAATCCCCTTCCGCCGCCGCGGTCGTTTTTATGGCGGTCGCGTCGGATCCCGCCTCGGGTTCCGTTATGGCAAATGCGCCGAGCCGTTTTCCCGAGGCTATGTCCGGAAGCCATCTGCGCCTTTGCTCGTGCGTGCCGTATAGAAGAATGGGCATCGCGCCCAGCGCGGATGTGGCTGTCGGCAGAGATATGCCTGCGCATATCCGGGAAAGCTGTTCTATGGCAAGAGCCAATTCGGTGACCCCGCCGCCTGTTCCTCCGTACTCCGCCGGGATGTATAACCCGAATAAATCCGCTTTGCGGAGTTCTTCAATTACGGCCGCCGGAAGTTCCTCGTTCCTGTCGCATTCTTGCCTGACCGGTTTTATTTTTTTTACGGCCAATTCGTATGCCAGTTCTTTGATGGCCGATTGTTCTTCTGTGAGCCCGTAATCCATCATAGCGTAATCCTTATGGCGCGATTCTCAGCAGCGCGTCTTTAGCCGCCGATTGTTCAGCCTCTTTTTTATTTTTGCCGCTTCCTGTTCCAAGCTCTTTTTTGCCTATTTTTACGATGACCACGAATGTCCGGTCATGGTCGGGTCCCATGCATTTCATCAGCTCGTATTTGGGAGGGATTTTATGCCGCTTCTGGAGTATTTCCTGAAGCCTGCTTTTATAATCCGTCTCGGAAATCTGGAGAGACTGGTTAACAAGCCATGAATTGATGAACTCATACGCCTTTTCAAAGCCGCCGTCCAGATAAACGGCGCCTATTATCGCTTCCAGCGCGTTGGCAAGAATGCTTTGCCGGCTGCGTCCGCCGGTGGTGTCTTCTCCCGTCCCGAGATACAGGTAGATTCCGAGATTAAGCTCTTTCGCCCATTTGGCCAGCACGGTGCGGGAAACCAGATAGGATTTCAGCTTTGACAAATGTCCTTCGTCCTTGTCCGGATTAAAGACAAAAACATGCCTGGCGACCAGCATGCCGAGCACGCTGTCTCCCAAGAACTCAAGCCTTTCATTATTGACGCCGGAATTATTTTCGGCAGAGTAGGATTTGTGCGTCAGCGCTTCGCTCAATATATCAGGGTTCTGAAACCTGTAGCCCAAAGCTTCTTCTATCGATGACATGTCGTGGGGCCCGGGCGGGCTTCATGCTTTATTGGCCATCCTTGCCTTGATAAAATCAAGAGCCTGTCCTACCGTCTGTATTTTTTCGGCTTCTTCGTCCGGTATTTCTATGTCAAATTCCTCTTCAAGAGCCATTACCAGTTCTACCGTGTCAAGCGAATCGGCGCCGAGATCGTTCACGAATTGCGCCTGCGGTAAAACTTCTCCTGCGTCCACGCCCAGCTGTTCAACTATTATTTTCTTTACGCGTTCTTCCAGGTTTTCTGCCGCCATTGTTTTTTATCCTCCTGTTTATTAGATGGTAAAAGGTAAATGGTAGAAGGTAACATCAAGTCACCATGTCGCCAGTTTCCAGTCACCAGAGAAGGGATGAAGAAGTGATTAAGTTAGTGAGGAATTGAGAGATTAAGGCAAGAAGACAGAAAAGACTCCAGTTTTGTACTTTTTAATACTGAATCTCTTGCTCAATTACTTAATCACTCTCTCACTTACTCACCCAATTTCCCAATCTCGTCCTTATGTCGTTTTCCGTATTAGCTGTTTCTCTTTCTTCTGTTGCTTCCTTTGCCTCTGCTGCTTCCTTTTACATATACAGCCCGCCGTTTACCGCCAGTACCTGTCCTGTTATGTATTCCGAATCTTCGGATGCCAGAAACAGCGCTGCGCGCGCTATATCTTTCGGCTCGGCAAATCTTTTCAGGGGTATCGCCTCCAGAAGTTTTGCCTTGATTTCTTCGCTGAAATTCTTGGTCATGTTCGTGTTCACAAATCCCGGCGCCACGGCATTTACGAGGATATTTCTTGACGCCAATTCGCGCGCCAGCGATTTTGTAAGGCCTATCAATCCGCTTTTGGAAGCGGAATAATTAACCTGCCCGGCATTCCCCGTTTGCCCGGCGACTGATGAAATATTCACTATCCTGCCGCTGCGCTGTTTTATCATCGCTTTTGCCGCGGCTTTCGACATGAGGAACGAGCCTTTGAGATTTATGCTCATAACCGAGTCCCAGTCCGCTTCAGCCATACGTATCAATAGGCCGTCTTTCGTTATGCCGGCGTTGTTTATCAATATGTCTATTTTTCCGAATTTATCAAGAGCCGCGTTAATCGTTTGTTCGCAGTCCCGCGCTTTTGAAACATCCGCCGTCACCGCCATGGTCTGCGCATTTTCGGATTCGGCTATGGTTCGCGCCGCCTGTTCTATTTCGGCGTTATTAATGTCCGCAAGCGCAAGCTGAGCGCCTTCCCGCGCAAAAAGCTCGGCGATAGAAAACCCTATTCCCCTCGAGGCGCCTGTTATTACCGCTGTCCGGCCTTTGAGCTTCATATGTTTAAAGGCTCTTCTTTTGATGCGTCGATATTCCCGCGCAGAGATTCCAATGTTTTGATTATTTCGGCATTGGCCTTTGCTTTTGCAAAATCATTCGCCGTTCTTATGCCGTTGTATATCGCCGCGGCATTTGATTTCCCATGGCATATTATAGCCGTTCCGTTTACTCCCAGAAGAGGCGCGCCTCCCCATTCATCGGAATTTACGCGTTTTTTTAGTTTTTGGAACGCGCCTTTCATCGCCAGAGCGGCTAATTTATAAGCGAAACTGCGGTTTATTTCTTCTTTGAGCATTTCCACGATAGTCTTGGCGATCCCTTCTGAAACCTTAAGGCATATATTGCCCACAAAACCGTCGCAGACTACGACGTCCGCTTTGCCGGCAGGCAGGTCCCTTCCTTCCACCGGACCGCAATAATTGAGGCCGCTTTTTTTAAGCAGCGGAATGGTTTCGCGCACCAGATCGTTGCCTTTTGTCTCTTCTTCTCCCACGGAAAGTATCCCTACCGAAGGATTGTTTTTTTTGAGTATATGCCTTGCGTATACCGAGCCCATTACGGCAAACTGCACCAGATGCCAGGGTTTAGAATCCATATTCGCGCCCGCATCCAGAAGCACGGCCGTGCCTTTGATAGTGGGAAACGGCACGGTTATGGCGGGGCGCATTACGCCCGGCAGGCGTTTCATTTTAAGAAGGGAAGCCACCATGGCCGCGCCGGAATTTCCTGCGGATACAAACGCATCCGCCTTTTTGTCGGCGACCAGTTCGGCGCACATTACCAGCGATGAATCCGGCTTGCTCCTGCATTCCTGAACGGGTTCTCCGGCCATTTCTATAACCTGCGGCGCATGAATGATCTGAATTCTTGCGGACTGCGGCGC
>CAZFMJ010000108.1:0-6166 GCA_964520045.1 uncultured Elusimicrobiales bacterium
TTAGTGTTGCTTAATATTTAGATTTAGCCTATTATGTGACACAGTTGCTTCTCCCGATTAAATATGAAATATCCTTCTACTGAACGTCTTAAGAACCTTGTGAACTACTTTCCGGGGAAACGGGTCCTTATCATCGGCGACATAATGCTCGATCATTATGTGCGCGGACATGTAACTCGTATTTCCCCCGAGGCCCCGGTTCCCGTTGTCAGGGTTAAGCATGAAAACTATCTGGCGGGCGGAGCCGGAAATGTGGCGAACAATCTCGCCTCCCTGGACTCCCATGTATCGCTTATCAGCATAGCGGGGACCGACAAAAAAGGCGAACTGCTTTTGGAACTTATTTCCAACAACGGAATAGACGTTTCGGGGGTGATAAAAGATAAAAGCCGGCAGACCACGGAAAAGATACGCATAATCGCCGAACACCAGCAGGTAGTGCGCGTCGACCGCG
This sequence comes from uncultured Elusimicrobiales bacterium, assembly GCA_964520045.1. GTDB lineage: Bacteria > Elusimicrobiota > Elusimicrobia > Elusimicrobiales > CAZFMJ01 > CAZFMJ01. The sequence continues at coordinate 455 of CAZFMJ010000108.1, forward strand.
AAAACGACACGCCTCCTTCCGCCGATACTCTGGCCGAATGCGCCGAAAACATTAAAACAAGAATAGGCGAAAGCCGGTGCGTAATACTTTCGGACTATGCAAAAGGTATGTTCGCAAACGCGGAATTAATCAGGATGATAATAGCCGAATGCTCAAGGAAAAAAGTGCCCGTATGCGTAGATCCGAAGATTGAACATTTCCGGAAATTCAAGAAAGCCACCTGCATAACCCCGAACACCAACGAGGCATGGCTGGGCATGGGCATGCATCCGAAAGAAGGACAGGATCAGATAGAACTATTGGGCAGAAAAATACTAAAAACCCTTTCCTGCGCCTCGGTCCTGATAACGCAGGGCGAACAAGGCATGACCGTGCTTGAAGGCCCCGCGGATAACGCCGACATACTGCATATACCCACAAAAGCCAAAGAGGTATACGATGTTACCGGAGCGGGAGACACCGTCATATCGGTGATGGCTTTGGCCATTGCGTCGGGCGCAAAAATACACGAAGCCGCGGTGCTGTCAAATTTTGCGGCAGGCGTGGTGATAGGGAAACTGGGAACGGCCGTTTTAACCAGAAAAGAACTTCTTGAAAGTATTTAGAAGACGATAGAAGGGAGATTGTAAACGGTAGACGGGTAACGGAAAATGCAACAACAAAAAAAGAAGATAATACACGATAGATGAAAAACAAAAAAAGGCGAACGATAAATGGAAACAAAAGAAGTATTTGACAAAATAATATTTTATTACAGTCTATGTTTCTTTTTCCGTCTACCGTCTACCTTCTCCCGTTTACCTTAGAAAAAATCTATGTCCAATGACTGTTTAATAGTTATCCCGGCAAGATACGGCTCGGTGCGGTTTCCGGGCAAAGTACTCGCCCTAATAGCGGGCAAAACTATGCTTGAATGGTGCCACATAGCGGCCAAAAAAGCGGGAGTAGGACCGGTGCTTATTGCCACCGAAGACGAAAGAGTCGTACTCGCCGCAAAAAAATTCAATGCCCAAACCGCGCTCACTTCGCCTTCCTGCCCTTCCGGAACCGATAGAATCTACGAAGCTGCAAGAATGCGGAAAGAGCCTTATATTATAAACCTCCAGGGAGACGAACCTTTCATACAGCCCTCCACCATAAGAAAAGTGGCCGCCTGCCTGCGCGCTTGCGGGGGAAAAGCCATAGCCACAGCCTGCTGCGGACTTGAAAACATTAAAATGCTCCATGATCCCAACTGCGTCAAAGCGGTGGCGGCGGAAGACGGAACGGCGCTATACTTTTCCCGTAGTTCCGTGCCGTTTAAACATCCGCTTTCCGACATTGACTGCGGTATGCCATGGCTGAGGCATATCGGCATATACGGTTACGGCAGGAAAATCCTTAAAAAATTTGTCAACTTACCCCCCAGCCGTCTGGAAAGACTCGAACGGCTGGAACAGCTTAGGGCCATGGAAGCCGGAATCCCGATAAAAATAGTAAAAGTTGCGCCTCCAGGTCCGGCTGTTGACACGGCTTCCGACCTCTTAAGGGCGCGAAGATATATTAAAAACCGGCAACTACTCAGGTAGACAGAATCCAGAAGCCAGAATTCAGAATGAGTTGCAGCTTCTTACTTCTGACTACTGAATTCTGACTGCTGGCTACATGAGCAGTTACAAAAATAGAATATTATGAACTGCAAATATCTTTTCGTTACGGGCGGAGTGGTAAGTTCCCTCGGCAAAGGGATATGCGCCGCCTCCATAGGCAAACTGCTTCAGTCACGCGGGCTTTCGGTGACCATACTCAAATGCGATCCCTATATCAATGTGGATCCCGGAACTATGAGTCCGTTCCAGCACGGCGAAGTTTTTGTTACCGAAGACGGAGCCGAGACCGACCTGGATTTGGGCCATTATGAGAGGTTTCTGGGCATAGACATGAGCAAAGCCAATAATGTCACGGCGGGCGAGATATATCAGTCCGTGATAGGCCGCGAGCGCAGGGGCGAATTTCTGGGGGCGACGGTGCAGGTAATACCGCATATTACAGATGAAATAAAATCGAGAATCAGGGCTCTGTCAAAAGGCCGGGATGTCGTGATAACCGAAATAGGCGGAACGGTAGGGGATATAGAAAGCCTGCCGTTTCTGGAAGCCGCAAGGCAGATGCGCATGGACCACGGGCGGGACGACGTGGTTTACGTGCACGTTACTCTCGTTCCAAGACTTTCCTATTCGGACGAGCTCAAGACAAAACCGACGCAGCATTCCGTAGGGAAACTCCGCGAAATAGGAATAACTCCCGATATCATCATCTGCAGATCGGATAAATCAATAGGCCGGGAGATGCGGGCTAAAATAGCTCTTTTCTGCAGCGTGCCTGAAGACGCGGTTATAGAAGCGCCGGACATGGCCTGCCTCTACGACGTTCCGATGCATTTGGAATCACAGGGTTTGGACGGACAGATCCTGATGCTTTTACGAATGCGGACCCGCACGCGCGACCTTGAGCCGTGGAGGAAAATGGCGGACAAACTTAAATCCGCAAAAAATTCCGTGACCGTGGCGGTGGCCGGTAAATATACGCAGCTGCGCGACGCGTATAAATCGATACTGGAAGCCCTTGTCCACGCCGGAGTGGCCAATAACGTGCGCGTAAACGCGGACATAGTGAATGTGGAGGACGCCGATTTCAGAAACAGGCTTCTCTCTGCCGACGGCGTGCTTGTGCCGGGCGGTTTCGGAGAAAGAGGCGTGGAAGGGAAAATCGAAGCTGTGCGCATCGCCCGCGAAAATAATATCCCGTTTTTCGGCATCTGTCTGGGAATGCAGTGCGCGGTGATAGAAGGGGCGAGAAACGCCGCAAATCTGAAAAACGCAAATTCTTCGGAATTTGCGCCCAAAACCCCCCACCCGGTAATAGATCTTCTTCCCGAACAGCGCGATATCTCGGCAAAAGGCGCGACCATGCGGCTGGGGTCATATCCATGCCGGCTAAAAAATATGAGTCTGGCGAAACAGGCCTATTCCTGCGAATGCGCACTGGAAAGACACAGGCATAGATATGAGTTTAATTCAAAATACAAAAGCCGTCTTGAAAAAGCCGGATACAGCGTGACCGGAGTTTTCAAAAGCAAAAATCTGGCTGAAATCATAGAATATAAAAAGCATCCGTGGTTTGTCGGCGTACAGTTTCATCCGGAGCTTAAATCCAGGCCGCTTTCCCCCCATCCGCTTTTTGCATCTTTTATAGCGGCCTGCGTAAAAAACCGAGCGCAGACCAAAAAGGATCTGTAATGAAAACCGTCAGGGCAGGCTCAATAATATTTTCAAACAGCAGGCCGCTTAATTTCATAGCGGGGCCCTGTGTTATTGAATCGGAAAAAGCCTGCAGACAAACCGCGGCGGGCCTGAAACGGATCTTTGCGGATATCGGCAAAAAATTTGTGTTCAAAGCCTCGTTTGATAAAGCCAACAGAACGTCTCTTCATTCATTCCGAGGGCCGGGAATAGAGGAAGGCCTGCGCATAATCGCGCGCATCAGGCAGGAACTTCGGATTCCGGTTCTTGTGGACGTTCATGAAACATGGCAGGCCGCCCCGGCCGCAAAAGCCGCGGATATTCTTCAGGTGCCGGCTTTTCTATGCAGGCAGACTGATCTTTTGAAAGCGTGCGCCGACACGGGCAGGACTATCAACGTAAAAAAAGGCCAGTTTCTTTCGCCGTGGGACATGCAGAACATCGTTGTAAAACTTGAATCAAGGGGAAACCGCTCTATTCTTCTTACGGAAAGAGGCTCCTCTTTCGGATACGGCAACCTTGTGGCGGATATGCGCTCCCTTGAAATAATGAAAGAAACCGGCTATCCCGTTATTTTTGACTGCACTCATTCCGTTCAAAAGCCGGGCGGGCTGGGCAATGCCACGGGCGGAGATTCAAAATTTTCCCTTCCGCTTGCGAAGGCGGCGGCCGCCCTTAAAATTGCCGGTATTTTTTTTGAAACGCACCCCAACCCGGCCAAAGCTTTGTCGGATGCGGCCAACTCCATTGCGCTGCGCGATGCTCCCAAATTTGTAAGGACTTTAAGCGGATTGGACGCATTTATAAAAAGAGAAGGTAAAGGGTAGAAGGTAGACGGGAGACGGTAAGCAGAAAGAAAAAAACATGAGGCGGTAAAAACGAAGACGGAAAACGGAAAAAAATAAACAGAAAAAGAAAACGGGAGACAATTTGTTTTTCGTCTTTTCTGTTCCGTCTACCATTTACCGTCCCAAACAATCATTAAAATCAGTGAGTTTAGGGCGGCCCATTCTCAATGCTTTAATGGAAAGAATGGGCCGTTTACCGTCCCCATGGAGGTACTCAAATGAAATGCATAAACTGCGGGCAGGAAAATAAATTAACCGCAAAAACCTGCAAAAAATGCGGAAGGAATATGTCTCTTCCGCCGGCTTGGTTTCCGGATTGGAAATGGCACATAAAAGCTCTTTCATGGATATATCTCTGTCTTATCGCGGGATTTTTCGCGGTAAGTTATGTCCTTCACAAACTTCCCCCCCCTTACCATATGCGCAATATCCCCCCGGAAATGACTCCATGGCTGCATCCGCATAAGGTTCCGCCCCCATGAACCCGAACGCAATCTTAAAAGAAGCGCGCCGGGTAATTTCCGTGGAAGGCAGGGCGGTGCTGAGCCTGTCTAAAAAATTAGACAAAGCTTTTGTGAAAGCGGTTCAGCGCATGGCGGTCTGCTCAGGCAGGATCGCGATAATAGGCATAGGCAAATCCGGCCTTGTGGGCAGAAAACTGGCGTCCACCTTTTCCTCAACGGGAACTCCGTCGCTGTTTCTGCATCCGGTGGAATGCCTGCACGGAGATTTAGGAATGCTTTCCGCCGACGATATAGTGCTGGCTATATCCTACTCGGGGGAAACCCAGGAAATGAGCAGATTGGCGCCTCTGCTTAAAAACCGCGGTCTGTATATAATCGCCATAACAGGAAAACCGAAATCCAGGCTTGCCCGGATAGCTGATATAACGATAACAACCCCCGTATCGCGCGAAGCGTGCCCGTATAACATAACCCCGACCGCTTCGACAACAGCCATGCTTGCCGCGGGCGACGCTATAGCCATCGTATTAATGAAAATCAAGGGCTTCGGCAGAGCGGATTTCGCCCGTTTTCATCCCGGCGGCATGCTGGGGAAAATGCTGAATATGAAAGTCAAAGACCTTATGCGCACAGGCATTGCCAATCCGGTGATAGCCGAAAATAAAAGCGTAAAAGAAGCCCTGCGCGTAATGACGCGCACGAGGACAGGCGCAGTTTCGGCGGTAAACTCAAAGGGCAGACTGTCGGGTTTTTTTACCGACGGAGATTTACGCAGACAGCTTTTAAAAAATCCCGGCATCCTTACCGAACCTGTAAGCGATGTCATGACAAAAAACCCGGTATGCGCGTTTCCCGACACTCCGGCATGCGAAGCCGCCGAAATTCTTTCAAAAAAGAATATAGACAATCTTCCGGTCATAAACCCGGATTCAGGCATACCCGCGGGAATTCTTGACGAACGCGACCTTCTGGCGGAAGGACTAATTGAAAGAAGGTAACAAGGGACGGTAAAAGGGGAATGGACATGAAAAGATGGAAAATGATTCGTTTTTTTCGTCTTCTCTTTTCCGTCCGCCATCTACTGTCTACTATCTACTGTCCCAAACAATCCTTAAAGGC
>CAZFMJ010000109.1:0-5632 GCA_964520045.1 uncultured Elusimicrobiales bacterium
GGGGCCGGAGAGGAAACCGGCCAGTTCCTGCAGGCGCTGGGAAGCGAAGACGAAGGAGTAAGGCTGGCCGCGGCTTCGGCTTTAAACAGGATTTGCGACAAAACGACATCGGAGTCTTTGCGCGGAGCGCTGAAAAAAGAGAAGACCGCCGAAGTGAAGCTGGCGATTTTAGACGCCCTCTCATGCACGGCGGATGAATCGGCTGTGCCTGAAATAACCGCCGCCGCCGCCGACGCTAACAGTCTCGTGCGGCTCAAAGCGCTTAACGCTTTGGGCGCTTTAAAAAGTCCCGCGGCGATGGCCAAAATAAAGCAGATATACGGCTCGAACAAAGATATTTACGCGCGCGTCGCCGCGGTAAAATATCTGGCGGATTCCGGCGAGGAAACGGATATAAAAATCATTGAAGAGGCTTTGCGTTTTACGGACAGGGCGCTTAAGATACAGGCGCTGTCGGCGCTGGACAAGATACCCGGCGATGCGTCATGGCAGATGCTTTCCGGCCTGCTTAATGATAAGGATATGGCGGTGCAGGTTAAAACGGCCGTCATAATTTTAAGACGTTTTAGAAAAAGCGAATGAAAAAAACCTCTCTTTTTGCGGTAGTATCGCTGGCCGCGGTTTTCGCGGCGGGCGGCGCCGCGGCTTTTTCTCCGGCGAAACATCAAAAGAAAGACGCTAAGAAATTCGCGGTCACGGCTGATTCGATGAGGCCGGTGCGCGCAAAACCCGGCGGCGCGCAGACGACGGCCTTTTCCAGATTTAATTCCGCAAACAGCGGAAAATGGACGGTCAGGTATAATCCGAGGACGGCTCTGCCGGAGGCTTTAACCGGCGGAAAAACTTTAAAATATTCAGGCGTTCCGGATGAAATCGCCCGGCGTTTCTTCGCCGACAACGGAGAAATGCTTAAGATCGACGGCTCCCAGCTTGAACTTTCTTTTTCAAAATACGCGCGGGGAGTGCATCACCTGCAGTATAAGCAGACGGTGCGGGGAATTGAGGTCGAGTTCTCTTATGTGAGGATTCATATATCCGATGCGGGAGAAGTCATGGGGTATCAGTCTAAATTCGAGCCGGTTATCGCCGCGGGCATCACCCCTTCCGTAGCGGAACTTTCAGCGCGGTCCGCCGTCTCGGCCGAGACCGGGGCGGAAATCAATTCAAAGGGACGGCTTGTTTTTTACCCCGACGAAAAAACCGGAGAGGTGCGCCTGGCCTGGAAAATAAAAGCGAGGGGAAAAGAATTTTCGGCCGGCGTTTGGAATTATTATGTGGATGCGCAAACGGGGGCCGTGCTTTTCCGGTATAACGAATTCAGATACGCATGCAATACCGGCGGCACAATAAACGGAACGGTATATGACGTGGCTCCTGATCAGACCGCCGCCGCGGCGCGGCCTATCGCGGACCAATATGTCTGGATAGGAGGCAGCAGTTCGGCCGCCGTTACCAATGCTTCGGGCGTATACTGCGCGGATAAAAGCGGCAAGATATCTGTCTCATTGAAAGGCCCTTATTTTTCAGTGGCCAATGCCCGCGGAATGAGCGGTCATTTTGACAACGGCTCGGGCGTATGGCAGACGGCGTCCGTTTCGGCCTACAGTCCTCACCCGTACGCGAATTCACAGGTATATTCGTCGACCATAACGATTCCCGATACATGGAGCGGTTTGGGATATAAATTTATAAAGGCAATCCCGCATTTTTCGTTGTTTTATGCCGGAGCCATGGACACGGACAGCAATGTGCTGGATGACGACGAATTGCACATAATAAATTCCGCCGACGGCAATACGGCCGGAAGTTATATCGGCAGACGCGTTAATCCCTTTTTCGGCGCGGCGGTTGAAAATCCCGTGTTCCTGATAGAACTCAGAACCGGAGAAAGCGGCGTGGCGGACGGATACGTGATAGATTATGCCAATTATCTGTCGCTTACAAATTCTCCTGATACCGCCGATAATGCCTCCGGCAGCATTACATGGTCTACCGCCAATCTTACCGCTCCATGGAACTCGGCTTTGGACGAGATCAACGTGTTCTATCATCTTAACGGAATGCGCAGTTATTTCAATAACGGCGCGAATAAAGACGCCTACGGCCGGATGATGGCCGATCTTAACCTGCATATCCCCGCAATGGTTCATGCCCATGGCAATCCTGATTTGGAGACTAACGGCATGGCAAACGCTTTCTATGATCCCTATGCGCGCAACATCTTTTTCGGCGACGGAGCGCAGGATGTCTACGGAGTGCAGTACTCTTTCGGCCTGGATGCCACGGTGATACGGCATGAATACGTTCATTTTGTCAACGACCGCATATATCCGATAATAAATTTCGGCGAATTCGGGGCGGTTTCCGAGGCTTTGGCCGATTATTTTTCGCTTTCTTCTTTGTCCTGCGCAAATGCCGTCGGCTGTTCTCCTTTCTACTCAGATCTGGGAACTTATGTGAATGCGGGAGAAGGCGCATCCCGGAATTTAATATCTCCGGCAAAAACCATGCCTTCCAGCTGGATAGGAGAAGTTCATGACGACAGTCTTATCCTGAGCCAGGCGCTGTGGGAATTGAGAAATTCCACTCCCACCAACCCTAATTTTTTGGGATACAGGAGCGAAGGGCCGAGGGCGGATTCTTTTATCTTTAATGCCTTGTTTTATTTTCCGGATAATTTCGCCAATTTTCTTGACGCCATGGTGTCGGCCTGCGGACAGCTGGAGGGCTCCGCCTGCGAAAGCAGCGGCTGGAAGGCAAAAATAAATTCCGCGTTTTCCAATCACGGCATTTCGAGCTCGGTTTCCGGCGATGCTTTTGAAAATAATAACGGGCCTGAAAGCGCTGCGGATGTAAGTTCCACAAATACCGTGGTTGCGACCATATATCCGGCCGGAGATACAGATTACTATTCCCTGCCGCTTGCCGAAGGCGTTTTTAGGGCGGTATTGCAGCTTCCTCCTTCAGGGTCGGTTGATGGAGCGTATCACGCCTATTCGATATATTTCTTCGACGATAGGCGAAATTTTCTGGGCGAGGCCCAACCTGTGGTATCAAATCCCATATACAACAGCCAGGTGTGTCAGAACAGCGGGGAATGTCTTACCGAGTCTCAGTTTTTAACTTTTGATTACAATATTACCTCTCCCGGCAGATATTATCTTGCTGTTTCTGCGGGGCCTTCCGACGGCGGAAGCAATGCCCAGGATAGTTCGGCTTCTCCGTATGTTTTATCGTTTGCTTATAATCAGGCAGGCTCCGCATATGCTCAGGTTGTAGACGCAAAATTTGACGGAGACACATTCTATTTTAAAGTGCCTTACGCAAAATTCGCATTTTTATATTCCCGCGTAAGCACCATGACCGCGCAGGAGATGTTTTTTCACCATGCAAGGCTTAGGGACCATAGTCTTGTTCCCGTGCCCAACACAAACACGAATATACAAAGCGATTATCTTGAAGAGGTTTCTGGAACCGTGGTTACGAGCGCTGATTCTTCCGGCGATATAATGTGCGGGAATTTGAGGCTTAAATCAGGGTTTAATTCAAGATTTCCGCTTGCGGCCACTGTTCATTTGGAAATATTCGGGAGCAATCATTTGGGTAAGGTCGCTTCTCTTGGGATTTCAGGCCCGATAAATATAGCGGCCGCAGGGAATTCGGTTTCCGCATGGAATAATATTTTTAATCCGCGCGAAGGCAAAAAGGCGTCGGTGCGTTATAGCGTCGGCTATGCGGGCAGTCTTTCAATAAAAATATACACGATTGAAGGCAGCCTTATTAAAACTCTTTACGACGGCCCGGTTTCCGGAGGCAGCGGCGTGGTGGATTGGAACGGAACCAATGATTCCGGCGCCGTGGTGGCAAGCGGAGCATATCTGATAAATGTAAAAGGGCCGGGTATTCAAAAAATTCTTAAGGCCGTGGTGGTAAAATGAAGATATCATCGGTTTTTTGTGCCGCCTGCGCTTTTGCGCTTGTTTGCTGCGTCTTTCCGAGCCTTCATGCGGCAGGCAGGTCGGGCGCCACGGCGGTGCCGATGCTTAAAATGGATTTCGGCGCGCGTCCTTTGGGAATGGGAGGGGCGTTCGCCGCCGTATCGGACGATATTTACGGAGTGCGCTATAATCCGGCCGGCCTGGGCAGGTTTAAAAGCATGCAGGCCGGGGCAATGTATGTCTCGGGGATTGCGGACACAAATATGCAGTTTTTCGGTTTCGGAATGCCGCTGGCTCTGCATGATTTTTACGGCGTAAGCGGTTTGGGTCTGCCGGCTATAGCCGCATCTCTTGTTTTTTCCGGAAACGGGGATATGGACTATAACGCCACAAATGCCAACGGCACGCCGGTGTCGCCGTATCCCAGGACTTTAAGCGCGGGCGGCGATACGCTGTTTACGGCGGCGTACGGCGAAAGAATCGCCGTTAATTCTTCTCAGATATACGGACGCAATGTGGAATTAGAGCATTATATCGGAGCCGCTTTTAAATATATTTCGTCAAAACTGCCTAAGCCCGACGGCGGACAATATTCGGCGTCCGCTCTGGCATTTGACCTCGGATACATAAATGTGGAGCCTGACAGGGGATTTTCGATGGGGCTTGTCGTTTCCAATATCGGCGGAAGCGTAAAGTTTATATCTGAAAAAGATCCTCTGCCGGTGATCATCCGGCTTGGGTTCGCGCATCAAAGTTATTATGAAAACTTTCTGGGGGGCGGACGGGGCATATTAAGCATGGAAGCCGATCGTTATATGCAGGATAGAGAATACAGGCTTAAAGCGGGCGTGGAATACATGCTCAGAAAACTTTTTGCGTTCAGGCTCGGCTATCAGGGACTTCAGGATGCCGGCGGCTTAACCGCCGGATTCGGCGTGCGCAAAGACAGGATGTATTTTGATTTTTCCATGGCTTTCAGCCAATTGCTGGGCAATGTCCACCAATTTGCTTTTACTTATAAATTCAGCGCGTTTAATGCATACCGCAAACCGAATAGATATAAACAGAAAAAATCCGCCGGACGCGAAAAATATGAGCCGGCGCCTATTGAGAAAACCTACCGAATACAGCAGCCGCAGTCTCCGGAAAGCCAAGGCGTGCCTAATTGGGACTATTAAGAAGACGGGAGATGGTAGAGGGTAAACGGTAGACGGGAAAAGAAAGAAAAAGCGGAAGATGTTTTTGTTTTGACGTCTGCCATCTGTACCTCTTAATTTCCCTTCTGCTATTTTACCTTCTACCGTTTCCCGTCTTATTTCTTTAATAGGTCTGCGGCGGACAGGCGCAGGGGGGAGAGTTTCCAGTCTGTTATCAGAAAAATAACTTCCGGCGCAGTTGATTTTTCTAAATAGCGGTATGATTTGTCGGAGCAGGCCGATATTTTAAGTTCGATGGGCGGTTTTCCCGAGAGGATAATTTTTAGAGACATTTCTACTTTCAGCGGATTTTTTATTTCGCCGGCGGGTATAACCTTTTCAGCTTCCAGTTTTGAAGCAAGTTCAAGAATAGGAGCGATTTTATTTTCAACCGCCGAAGGGGGGATAGAAAAGGGTTTTTGCCCGGCTAAAATCCAGTTCTCGGAACTTCTTAAAATTTCAAACCCCGCGTTTTTGGATTGTTTAACGGAAAACCCG
>CAZFMJ010000110.1:0-5623 GCA_964520045.1 uncultured Elusimicrobiales bacterium
AAACCCTGTCCGTAACTTCAAGGTATTTCTGGACGAAAAGGCTGGCCGAGCTTACGGAGAGAAGAGGCTGGTTTCCTGTTCCTGTGGAACCCACGAATGTAAAACCCCAAAAATGAGCGTCGGGGTCGGAGGGAGTACCATCTACACCCTGAGCCGTAACATCGTCGGCGGTGCCGAGTTCATAGCCGATGTCGGCGGAGAATATGGGGAAGCAGAATACAGAAGTCAGCAGCCAGAAGACAGTAGACAGCAGAAGAGAGACGGCGAAACGGCTGGACGACTGGACAGCTGGACGGCCGGACAGCAAAGGGGAGAGGCAACGAAAAAGAGAAAAGGGAAGGCAGAAAAACCGTCCTCTATCCCCCATTTTTTTCTTTGCCGTTTTCCAGTTGTTACCTAATCTCATAATCTCCCGTGTTTCGTCTTTATCTTCTTCTCTGCGTCCTCCGCGCCTCTGTCCAAACCTTCCTTTCCGCCGCATAATCCGGCGAGATCTCGCCCTCTGCCAAAAGCAGAGAGGCGGAAGAAGCAATGAGTTTGGACTGACCCCTACTTCGCCGAGGCTACGAAGGGCAGGCCATTCTCAAAGCCTTTGAGGAATGAATGGGTCTGCGAAGAGGGTTTCTTTGCCGTTTTCCACGCGCGCGCGTATGCTTATTACATTGTAAAGAATACATGCGACAAAAATATTACAGACTTGCGACCGGAGGTGTTTGAAAATATACGGCGGTAAAAGATAGACTGTATTGGCAATTGCTCAGGTATTGGGAGTCAGGAGCGAAACACCGCAGTTCATTCTGAATTCCGTTTTCTTGATTCTGTCTGCCTTAGCAGTTGCCTATATCACATATGCCTGCTATATTAACCGCATTTTTTCTTTCAGGCTTTTCCGCTCTTGTTTATGAAATCCTATGGGTAAAAATGCTGTCTCTTTTCTGGGGACACACTACTGTCGCTACTTCCGCGGTTTTGTCGGCGTTCATGGCGGGGCTGGCATTGGGCGGTTTTTACTCCGGCAAAATAGCAGGCAGGTTTGAAAAGAAACAATTTCTCTTGTTGTACTCCGGTCTTGAATTGGCAATAGGCATATTAGGACTGCTTTCAAAACCGGCGGTCTATTCAGCTCAGAATTTTCTAATAAAAATAACCGCCTTAAACATCGCATATCCTTTATCCGCCGTTTTGCTGTTTATCGCGGCTTTTTTCATGCTTGTTTTGCCATGCGCTTTTATGGGAGCGACTTTCCCATTGGCTCTCGGCTGGGCGGCTGACGGCAAAACCGAGTCCGGCAAAACCGTCGGCCTCTTATACGGCATAAACACCGCCGGCGCAGCGGCAGGCGCATTATTATGCGGTTTTATCCTTCTGCCGCGCTTAGGCATGAGCCGGTCGCTTTTAACCGCCGCGGGCATAAATTTTCTGGCCGCTGTTCTTGCGTTCTGCGTTTATAAAGACGGGAGACGGGAGACGGGAGACGGTAAACGGAAGATGGAAGAAAGAGACCAGCAATCCGGCCGTCCCATTCCTTCCTCAGAGGCTTTGAGAATGGGGCGGTCCAAACTCACTGCCTCTAATGATGGTTTGGACGGCCCAGAAACTCAGTTGCCCAGCGGCCCAGCGGCCCAGTCGCCCGGCAGCCCAGCCTCCCAGCCAATCCCTTCGCTGCTTTCCGCTTTTTTACCGTCTACCGTCTCCCGTCTACCGTCTACCCTCTTCTTACCAGCCTCTTTGTTTTTTTCCGGAATCAGCGCGCTGGTATGCGAAGTCGCATGGACAAGGGCTTTTGCGCAGATAATCGGCTCATCCGCGTATGCGTTCACAATAATGCTGTCGGTATATCTTTTTGCGATCGCCGCGGGAAGTTTGTTTTTCGGATTTTTATGCCGGCGGTTTACGCCTTCAGCATCATGGGGATGGATTCTGCCCGCGGGGGCTTCATTGGTTCTGGTCTTCACGCTTCCGCTCTATAATTATCTGCCTTATTTTTACATAAAGCTTTTTCCCCATACGTTGAAATCGCGGACGGCGCTTCATCTTGCGGAATTTCTTCTTTGCGGGTCGATCATGTTTATCCCCGCCTTTTTTTCCGGCATAATACTGCCGTATTTCATATCCGCGTCAAATGCATGGGCAGGCAGAATTCATAAAACCACGGGGTTATTTTACGGCACAAACACGCTCGGCTGTGTTTTCGGCGCTGTTTTGGCCGGCTTAATGCTGATTCCGCATTTTGGGACAGAGGTTTCGCTTATCTGGGGCGGTATATTTTTTGCCGCCTCCGCCCTATGCGCTCTAATAACGGTCCCCAACGGCCCAGTTCCCCAGAAACCCAGTCACCCGGAAACCTCTCCGTCTTCCTTCAGCCTTTCCGCCACTACAGCGTTGGCGGATCCGCCGTGGTGGTTTGGTGGACAGTCTTCAGCCTATCCCCGGCCTCTTGTCTACCATCTTCAGGGATGGGTAAAAACAGCAATAGCCGCCGGTTTCATAGCCGCGTTTTTTGCAGCTGTTTTTCTGCGGCAGACATGGGACCCGTATATTCTTTCCAGCGGAGCGTTTATATACAGACCCTACCGCCAATTCGCAAACTTTAGCGGATTTAAGGATAACTTTCACAAAACAAGCAAGCTTATTTACTACGATGAAGGGATCTCGGCGGGCATTTCAGTTCTTGCCCATGGAAATGAAATTTATTTAAAAATAAACGGCAAAACCGACGCCTCTCTGCAGGGCGATATCGCGACCCAGCTTCTTTTGGCGCACATTCCATATTCGGCTCATCCGGGAAATCCGGAGAATGCGCTTGTCATAGGACTGGGATCCGGAATAAGCGCGGGCGCATTGTCCGTATATGAAAACATAAAAAAAATCGACTGCGCGGAAATTGAGCCGTCGGTGGCTCATGCCGCCGGATTTTTCGCGAAAAGAAACCGCGGGATTCTCACCAATCCGAAATTTGAAGTTTTTTTTATTGATGCGCGCCAGTACCTGCTCGCAAACCGCAAAAAATATGACATAATAATTTCGGAGCCTTCAAATCCATGGATCGCCGGCGTCGCCTCTCTTTACACAAAGGAAGCTTTCGCTCTCGCAAAAAGCAGACTTTCCGGTAACGGAATCTATTGCCAATGGGTGCATGCTTACAGCATGGGCAAAGAGGATTTCAGAATGATAATGAATACTTTCGCCTCCGTGTTTGGAAATGTTATGCTGATGCGGTGTGACACCTCGGATTTTCTTATACTCGGATCAAATACGCCTATTACGCTCAATTACGCCATGGTATCGGAAAATTTCAAGTCAAACGCCGAGTTAAAAAAAGATATGGCGTCCTTGAAATTTTTTACGGCTTTCCAGTTTCTTGACTCCGCTTTCATGCTTAATGACGCCGATTTCAGGAAATTTTCCGCCGGCTCCGCAATTAACACCGATGACAATTCGGCGCTTGAATATTCGGCGCCTAAATATCTTAATAAAGGCGAGGAAAATGCGATATTTTCGGGAATATCTTCAGCGCGTTCAAATCAGCTGAACACGGTTCTGAGGGGTATTGAGGATAAGGAATATCAAAAATTAAAGCGGGAAAAACTGCTGAAAATCACATTAAGCGGTTTAGGACTATAGCCGGCTGGACGGCGAGACTGCCAGGCAGCGAGACGGCTGGACAGCAATTAAGAAGTCCCCAATTTGCGGGAATGACGAAAAAATTGCGCTGTATTTCGCACATACGGCACTTAATTCTTTAGATTTTCTCTGCGCGCTCTGCGCCTCTGTCCAAACCTTCCTCAGAAGCAATGAGTTTGGACTGACCCATTCTCAATGCCTTTGAGGAAGGAATGGGTCTGCGGTGATTTCATAATAGGAGAAAAAACCATGAAAACTATTTTAATTATCTGCGGGATAATATCCGCCGGTTTGCTTATACTGCTTAATCCTTTCGCCGATTGGATTAAATCAAAACAATGGATTAAGCGCATATATTCGGCTATGTTCCTGTCGGCGGTATTTCTTTGTCTGCTGACGGCGTATTTCTGCCATAAAAAAATTTCGGAGATAAAAAAAAGTTCAGCCCCGCTTAAACAGGCGGCCGCGTCAAACCATCTGGATGTTTTTTTGCGCAATGCCAGGGCATGGTCGGTTTTTTCCCTGCCGCCGGAAATTACCGGGGGAGGGGCGGATATTTCAGCCCAGCCCGCAAAACCGGCTGAAGCTTCGCTGGCTGAGGAAGTAACCAAAGAATCTGATATTTCCGAAGCGGAAAAACAGCTCCTCATGGAATTCCAGCAGTCTCCTTCATCGGACAAAGCCGCCGCGCTTGCGTATGAACATCTCAGGCGGGGGCATTATGCTCTGGCAAGATATCAGCTTGAGCGGGTTTCCGCCGGAACCGCCGACGCGGCAAGCAGGGAAATAGCCGACCTTCTGGCAAAATCCGTCAAGAGCGGTTACGGGCCGTTAATTAAAAACAAGACTGCGGGACTGGCTTTTATGTTTAATTGGGAACAAAAAACAAGCACGGCTGTTAAGGTTAATGCCTACCCCCTTATTTTTACGGACAGGAACGAATGGGTAAAGCTTGCGGCGCCGCTGTCGGAGCCTAAAGGTTCCGTGATAAAATTTCCTTTTGACAGGGTCAGGCAATTCAGGATACAGTTTAATTGGACGGCATCAAGTCCTGGCAATGCTCCGTTTATATATCCGGAATCCGTGATGATCCGCGCGGTTCTGGCGGGCAGAAAATGGAATATAATAGACAAAAATCTGGCTACCCCCCCCGTGAGATTAACCCTGCTTTTAGCAAGATAGCAGTCCCGCCGTCCAGCCGCCCAGAAACCCAGTCACCCAGCGGCCCAGCCGTTTTACGGTTTTTCTGATTTCGCTCGGATTTCGTTTATATGAAGGGCCCTGATTACGGTGGACCCGGGAATGAGGGGATTGTTGGTCCATGAATAGCTTTCTCCCACCAAATCAAGCGCGGGCTCAAGATAACCGCGCAACTCGTCGACATGCGCAGCTCTCACTCTGGTTATCCCCGGACTTAATGTTGAATCCGTCCAGCCCGGCGCGGACAAGCCCCGAAACGGCAATATGTTGTCCAGCACGGCGCGCAATTGCGTTATATGGCCCGCTTTTACAACCATAGTGGAAGTTATAACATCCGTCCATTGCCATGCGCCATTTATCTGCACCTGAAGCGTGGACGACCAGTTGCTTGTCAGTATGCTGTCCATAATCGTGCGGGATCTTAAATACCTTGTTTTATCAGAGGTTGCCCAGTCGGCCTGCGGGGTATAATAGATCGTCGTTCCTCTGTTTGCGATAATTCCCGCCCAGCCGTTTGAATCGCCGGAATATGTATAAGTTGCCGTGTTTACCGAAAATGCCGAGTCATCGGCGATGACAACAGACGCATCCTGACGCGCGCCCGTGGAATTTCCCACTGAAAACCAGACTTTGGGCCGTTTGTTAAGCGTATATCCAACGGCATTTTTGGGCGACGACCAGTTCGGCGGAAGAAAAAATGACGGGCCGACTACATATATCTCGCCGCTGCCGATTCTCAGGTTTGACGCTCCATCCCCATTATATGCGCCTACGATCATTTCTGCTTTTCCGTCGCCGT
>CAZFMJ010000111.1:0-5616 GCA_964520045.1 uncultured Elusimicrobiales bacterium
CAAGTCATTAATACCCAGCGAGGCCGCCAGTTCTTCCAGCATTCGGCGCGCTTGGTCCCTTGCGGCGGCGCAAAATTCTCCGGCGAAAAAAACAGCCGCAAAAATTAATGAGGCGGTGATCAAAAAAAATATCGCGTTATTTTTGAGCGCAAGGCGGTTGGGCGGGTTTTTTAGGATTTTATCCAGCCAGCGTCTGCCGCGCGGCAGACGCTCTTTTGCGTCCGAATCAGCGTTTTTCATGGTTTTACGGCGCCCCCCGCCTCAAGAAGAAGGCAATTATATCACCGTAGCCGTGACTCGTATGATTTCAGAAAGCGTTGTGTCTCCGGCCCATGCTTTTTGTATGCCGTCCATAAGAAGCGTTTTCATGCCTGATTGAATGGCGATTCTGCGCAGAACGTCCGTAGAACTATTTGCCAGCACATGTTTCCTGAGTTCTTCGTTCATCAGCATTATTTCAAATATGCCGGTTCTTCCTATGAAACCGGTGTTGCGGCAGGCCGGGCAGCCATTCTCGATCTTAAATTGTCCGCCGGGCTTGTATATGATGCTTTTTATCAGCTTAGCTTCATTAGGGTCAAGCGTTTTTACAAATTCGTCGACCACGGCTCCCGCGGGGGGAGCGGCATTTTGAGCGCAGTCGGGGCAGAGTTTTCTTACCAGCCTCTGCGATAAAGAGCCGAGCATGGAAGAAGCTATCAGGAAATGAGGTATGCCCATTTCAAAAAGCCGTTCGACTACGCTGGCTGCATTTATGGTGTGCAGAGTGGCGAAAATAAGATGTCCGGTCAGAGCCGCCCTCATGCTTATTTCCGCCGCTTCATGGTCCCGTATTTCCCCCACCATAATAACATCAGGGTCCTGGCGCAGTATTGTTCTAAGGCCTTCGCCCCATGTAAATCCATTTTTTGCGCTTATCTGGGCCTGATTGATTCCGTCTATGCGGTATTCGACCGGATCTTCCAGCGTGGTTATATTTATCATGGGGCTGATTCTGCTTCTCAGCATCGCGTAGAGCGAGGTCGTTTTGCCGCTTCCGGTAGCGCCCGAGATGAAGAAAATACCATAGGGGTTGAGTATGAGTTTTTGCAGGATCAAGAGAGTCTCATTGTCCATGCCGATTTGATTAAGTTCCAGCCCCAGCTGCTGCCGGTCAAAAACGCGCAGGACAAGTTTTTCGCCGTTTATCGTGGGGAAGGAGGATATCCGCACTTGTATCGGCCTGCCGGATATCATTTTCTGGAATCTGCCCTCCTCGGCGCGGAAGGTCGACGGAGGCTCGGGGTCAAAACCTGCGAGAACCCTTAGACGCTGCGTAATGGGAATATCCTGATTTCTAGGAACTATCAGCGCATCCTGCAGAATGCCGTCTATCCGGAATCTTATGCGCAGAGTATTGCCGTGATATTCAAAATGAACGTCGCTTGCGCGTTCCTGAACCCCGTGTTCAAGTATAAGATCGCCAAGTTGTATCGCCAAATCTATAGCCGGCGTTCTGCCCGCTGATTTTATCAATGCCGCGTATCTTTCTTCAAGACTTTTGCTTATTACGGTTGCTGCCGTCGTGCCTTGTTCGGTTTTCTCATTTCCCCAGAATGCCATATTTTGCCTCCGCTATCTTTGAAGAGTCGCCGGTTGCCAGTCAAGAGAAGAAAATACCCGCGAGACGGCTGGACTGCTAGACCGCTGGACAGCGAATATTAAAAAATGACCAGACACCGGCTTTGTAATTTTTAATGCCTAATTTCGTCCCTCTATTGTTATTCCCACCGCAGGGCATTTGTTTTCCATGCGTAGAGCAGACCGGTTATAAGCACGCAGAGAAATGCCCCCATTTCAACCAAAGCCTGCGCGCCTATTTTTTGGACCGCGGCCGCCCATAGAAAAAGGTAAAGCGACGCGGTCTCAAAAATAACAAAAAGCAGGGCGTATACGCAGAATCTGAAATTTATCCTGATCGCTGCTGCGCCGGATGCAGGTATGCCTGAGCCGTCAGCAGGTTTATTCCCGCGATCATGGGTTTTTGGGCGGATAAGCCGGCTTGCCGGCAGAATACCGAGAATAAAAACGCCCGCCGCGCAAAATAAAACCAAAATCGAGCCGTATTCTGCAAGCATAATCTAATCCGTATAACTGCTCAGGCAGTTATACCCGGTAAACGGGAGATGGTAGACGGTAGAAGGAGGAAAATAACAGAAAAAATTTATATCTGTTTTTGTTTCGGCATCTACCGTCTCCCTTCCACCATCTACCCTCTTATTGAACGTCTTCCGCGCCCAGCGTTTTTTTGTTGCCGTCGGTCTTAACCTTTTCTATCGAGGTGTTGACCGTTTGGCGTATTTTTTCGGACAAAGTGTTTATATAGTCTCCGCCCGTTCTAAAGCCCGCATCTTTGGCCATTTTTTTTATTTTGCTTACCACAACAAGTGTTTCTGACATAGTATGTTCTCCTTTTTAGTTATTGCTTAAGTAGACAGAATTCGGAAGTCAGAATCCAGAATGGACCGTCCAAACCATCCACAACGGCAGCGAGTTTGGGTTGACCCCTACTTCGCCTCGCCAATGGCGGGCTACGAAGGGCAGGCCATTCTCAAAGCTTTTAAGGAAAGAGTTACCCAGCGAATAGATCGCCGACGGCAAATCTCGTCGCTGGTATCCTAATTCTGATTCCTGAATTCTGACTTCTGACTACTTTAGCAGTTTCCCTTTTTTAATATTCAAGTTTAAGCACTTTAAAGAATCTTTCGCCCGCAGGGAGGCCGATCTTTATTTTGTCCCCGGCTTTGCTTCCCAGTATCCCCTGCGCCATAGGGGATTCCACCGATATTTTTCCGGAAACAGGGTCTGATTCGTCCGAACTGACCAATGTGTATACGAATTCATCCCCGGAGGATTCATCTTTCATCGTAACGGTGGCGCCTATTCTGGCTTCGCCGCGGTCTACTTTCAGCGTTTCAATAAGCCTCGCGCTTTTAAGTCTCGAGTCTATTTCAGATATTCTGCGCAGAACTTCAGCCTGCCGTTCTTTGGCGGCGGTATAGCCCGCGTTTTCGCGCAGGTCGCCCTGAGCCATCGCTTCTCCTATCTCTTTTGAAAGTTCTGTTTTCAATTTATACAGATTTTCAAGATCGGTTTTGAGTTTTTCGTAGCCTCCCCGCGTGAGATAGGTTTCCCGCATAGTAGAGTCCTCTGTAACAGACTAGGTTGTTTAGCCTGAAGGCTAAACAAGTCACCCAGCTACCTCAGCCGCCCAGTTACCCAGAAAACCCAGCAACCCAGTAGCCCAGAAAGAGACCGGCAGAAGAAAGCGCCCAGTTTCTAGTGCCCCTGCAACCCGGAAAGAGATTGGTAACCAGACGGGAAGACATCTATGTTCCCTGTTCTTGGTTTTGTCGCTTTCTGCCCTGTCTGGGTAACAGGGTCGCTGGGTAGCTGGCTGCTATTAAAACGTTTGGCACCGGGAGGAGTCGAACCTCCGACCTAGCGCTTATGAAACGCCCGCTCTTACCAACTGAGCTACGGTGCCGTTCGCATGTCGCCGGATATGCAATATATGAATAAAAATATACAAAATTAGTATTATCCGCACAATGACTTGTTTATTGAAGATTATATATCCTAGAATTGCTATGTGTACACCGGTTGTTGATGCGGGTACCGTTAAAAGGAGATTGTAGTATGGCTACTCAATCCGTTAAGAAATCACAAAAGCAAATGACAAAGATGACTAAAGAGGAAATGCTTGCAAAAGCATACAAGCCCGCAAAGGATGCGATGATACTTCATCCTTTCTATAAAGGCAAGATAGAAGTTTCACCTAAATGCTGCGTAAGGGATTTTGACGATTTCGCTATCTGGTATACTCCGGGCGTGGCGGAAGTCTGCAAGGATATACATAAAAACCCAAGCCAGGTGTACGAACACACCAACAAGGGCAATATGGTGGCAGTCGTCTCCGACGGCACCCGCGTTCTGGGGCTGGGAGATATAGGGCCGGAGGCTGGTCTTCCCGTTATGGAAGGGAAGGGACTTCTTTTTAAGTATTTGGGCGGAGTCGACGCATTTCCCATTTGCCTGAATACAAAAGATCCCGACGAAATAATTAAAACGGTAATATATATACAGCCGTCTTTTGGAGGGATAAATCTGGAAGATATCTCCCAGCCGAAATGCTTTTATATACTGGATGAACTGCGCAAGCGCTGTCAAATACCGGTATGGCACGACGATCAACAGGGAACGGCTACGGTATGTCTTACCGCGCTTATCAATGCGCTCAAAATTGTAGGCAAGCGCATTGAGGATGTTAAAATAACTCTGGTAGGAGCAGGCGCAGCCAATATACGGATAGGGACGGTTTATATGGCCGCCGGAGCGACTCCCGGAAATCTTATTTATGTGGATTCAAAGGGAACCCTGCATAAAGGCAGGACCGACCTGAAAGATACGCACAAAGAAAAATGGAATATGTGCCAGATTACGAATAAAGACAATGTAATCGGAGGAATACGCGAAGCTTTGCGCGGAGCGGACGTGCTTTCTGCCGCTTCCACTCCGGGACCCGACACGATAAAGAAGGAATGGGTGGCCGACATGGCAAAAAATTCCATAGTGTTTTGTACCGCCAATCCTATTCCCGAGATGTGGCCTTGGGACGCGAAAGAAGCCGGCGCCCGCGTAGTAGGCACAGGCAGGTCTGATTTTCCGAATCAGGTCAACAACTCTCTGGGATTTCCCGGTATCTTCAGGGGAGCGCTGGATGTTCAGGCTTCGACTATAACCGATGAAATGTGCATAGCCGCCGCCAAAGAGCTTGCAAAATGCGCCGAAGACAAGGGGCTGAGCGAGGATTATATAATCCCAAAAATGGATGAGCCGGAGGTTTTTGCGCGCGAGGCTGTCGCGGTGGGGATGAAAGCCATTGAGCAGAATATCGCCATGCGCAAACTTACGCGCGATGAGCTTTTTAAGATCGCTTCGGAGACGATATCAAGGGCGAGGGCTGAAACCCATGTTAAGATGAAAGAAAAAGTTATAAAAATGCCGTAAGAAGAGGGTAGACGGGAGACGGCAAAACAAAAGTATCTTTTGTTTTTTCTACCTTCTCCTGTCTTGAGTTGTTGCCCTCAAGTCCTATATGCGTATAGGCCATTTTTTTTTGCGGTCATAGGTCCAAAGACTCTCCCGAAGATTTTGTTTATATGACATACTATGACTATACGGATGCGGACAAATTGTTTTCCTCGGGGACGCCGCCCCTCCTTGGCTCACTCAAAGGCGTCCCCGTTCTTTTTCCCCTAAAAAATCCTCAAATAGAAGGTCGCAAATTCAGGTTGCCGGCCCCGGCGGCTTGGGCATCCGGGTTACCGGCAGCCTCTTTCTTGTCCGGCGATTTCTTATTTCAGCTGTGTTGTTTTTTGAGTTCGGAGATTATGGCTGGAATTATTTCGTAGAGGTCGCCTTCTACCGCAAAAGTGGCGGTCTGCATCATCGGGCATTGCGGGTCCTTATTTACGGCTATTATTACGTCCGAGGAAGACATGCCGGCCATATGCTGTACCTGGCCGGATATGCCGCATGCCATATAAAGTTTGGGTTTTATGGTTTTTCCGGTAA
>CAZFMJ010000112.1:0-5554 GCA_964520045.1 uncultured Elusimicrobiales bacterium
CTATATATGTTTGACAGAAACTAAGTATACTAAGAAACATAATATACAAGGTAGAAGGGAGACGGTAGAAGGTGGACAGAAAAGATAAAATAACAAGACATCATTGTTTTTTTTATCTGCCATTTAGCGTCTTTGATCTGCCGTCTGCCATCTACCGTTTACCTTCTACCCTCTTATTATTATATCATTCATGAAAGTGTCTTACGAGTCTGGCCGAGACATGGCCGATAAAAACCTCCGCTTTCATAAGCACGGGGATGCGTTCTTCGTCCGCCGTGAGCCATATCATAAGTTTTTTGCCCTTTGCCACAAAAATGCCTTCCTCCCTGATTTTGGGCTCAACGACATAACATTCAAATTCGCCCGCGGGTGTTTTTACCCTTTCCTTCTTATAAACTTTTATAACCAGCGGCCAGTTCTTCTGCGTATTGACGTCGAGTATTATATCTTTGCCGGTTTCAAGTTTCTGTGTCCGCGTAAAATACAGGCTTGAGAGAATATCCTGCACCGGACCCGATAATTGCCCGCTTTGTTCCGCGGCGATGTTGTTTTTATTTATTTTTTGGCCTTTAAAGGAAAGGTTTTTATTGTCAAATACCGTCCATTCATCCCTGAGAAATCCGCCTTCCCGTATTTTTTTTGAATAGCCCATGGAAATAAGAAGGGACGCGTCAAGCCATGATTCGTTCAGATCCCTGACCTTATAAAAGGTGTCGACAAACGACGAGGATTTGGCGGACGAAACTATGTAGTAGCAGGGACTGCTTGATATTTCCACAAGTTTGGGCACCGTCATCTGCGCTTTTCCGACCGAAACCATTCCCCATTTAATTTCATATTCCAGCGTTTCTCCGAGCCAGCGTTTAGGAAAGGAGGGATCATATTTTATCTCGGGCGCCGAGAGCAGGGGATTCGGCCTGGGCTCAGCGCGCATATCCTGAGAATATAAAGATGAGGGAATGAGGAAAATAAAGACGGTAAACGGTAGAAGGTAGACGGTAGACGGAAAAAGGGGAAACAAAAAAATCCCCTTCCAGTTATCGGTTTTTTTCTTCTTGCCGTCTACCATTTACCGTTCCAAACCTTCCCTAAACATTGTGAGTTTGGGACGGTACCATTTTCAAAGCTTTTTGAGGAAAGAATGGTACCGTCTCCCGTTTACCCTTGTATTTATATTCCGTATTTTAATTTTACCCCGAAAATCACTGCGGCGGATACGATCCCCAGTAAAGTGGTCAATTCCCGGTTTTTTTTGAATCTTTCAAAAGAGAATGAAGAGGTTTTGACTGCCGCCGGCAATTTAAAAATGTCAGGCAGGTATTGAGGCACATTTTTTTTATAATCTTCATAATCTTTTCCGAAAATGCCGGCAAGATGATTCTCTTCGGCGGAGACCTGCATTTTATAAACCGCGATAAATCCTGCGATAAGTATAATCCACAACATCGCGGTTCTCGGCCAATAAGCCGTATTTGTGGCTATTATGCCGAAGCCGGAGGCGATTAAAAATGAGCCGGCATAAAGCGGGTTCCTTACCATCGCGTAAGGCCCGGTTGTGGAAAGCTGAGCGGTCTTATGCAGGTGGCCCGCCGACCATGTCCTCAAAATTTCGCCTATAAATACCAGCAAAAGCCCGGCGGCATAAAGTCTCTTTGAGCAGGGCTTTGTTATAATCAGCAGAAAAATTGCCATGAACTGCGATATTTTTATTCTATATTTCATTATTTTCCCCCGGTAAAAGGTAAACGGTAGAAGGTAGACGGTAAAAAAGAGAGGGTAGAAGCTAGGGTTAAATGGCAAACGTAAACCAAAAACGTCTTCCGTTTATTCCCCTTCCGTCTCCCGTCTACCATTCTCAAAACTTTTTAAGGAAAGAATGGTACCGTCTCCCGTCTTTAATAATCCATTTTGCCGCAGAAAGTATATCTTTCGCGGTGTAATCAGGAGCGGCTTTTGACAACACTTCTTTTAATCGGCTTTTGCCGTGTCCGGTTAGAACGAATACGGTTTTTACTCCGGCGGCTTTGCCTGCTTTGATATCCGAAAGCTTGTCCCCGATTATATATGATTTTTTTAAATCTATTTTGTGCTCGGCGGCCGCTTTCAATATCATGCCGGAAGCGGGTTTTCTGCAGGCGCAGTTTTCATCCGGTCCGTGGGGACAGAAATAAATGCCGTCAAGGCGCGCGCCGTGTTTTTTTAATTCTTCCGCCAGACGTTTGTTTATGCTCAGCGCTGTTTTTTTTGTCATGTATCCGCGGGCTATGGCCGACTGGTTTGTCACTACGATAAGCCGCAGTCCTTTTGATTTGAGAATCGCCAGCGCTTTGGGAGTGTTTTTATAGATCTTAAGCATTCCGGGCCGCGTGACATATCTGCCGTCTCTATCGCGGCTTAATGTCCCGTCCCTGTCAAGAAAAACCGCCGGCCTTTTTAAAGAACAAGTCATATTAAGAAGGGAGACGGTAAATGGTAGAAGGTAGACGGAAAAGAAAAGACAAAAAAAGAAAGCATTACCGATTTTTTCCCAGTCTGTTGATTATTTGTCATCTTCCGTTTTTAGGGGCAAAGCCCGTTTGATAATTTTTCTGTTTTCTTACCGTTTACCTTCTACCGTCCCAAACCTTCCCTAAACGTTGTGAGTTTGGGACGGTACCATTCTCAAAACTTTTTAAGGAAAGAATGGTACCGTCTCCCGTTTACCGTCTTCAATTGTCTCTTTTGTTCTTTTCCACCTGTTGTGCGCCCACAGCCATGAACCGGGATCGCTGAGTATCCATTCCTCAAGTTTGGTATTCAGACGCTGCATCAGAGCCATTATGTTTTCCCGCGAACCGTCGCCCGACGGCAGTATGGGTTCCTCAAACACGGCTCTTATCCCGCCTTTGAACCTCGTGACTCTGAGGGGAAAAATCGGGCTTTCTGTTTTTAATGAAAGTATCGCGGTAAGCGGGGTCGTAGCGGCCGGTCTTCCGAAAAAAGGCACGAAAAAATCGCCCTTCGGCATGTTCTGGTCCATAAGTATGCCCAGTATTTTACCCTGCTTAAGCGCTTTTGCGGACGAAAAAAACGGGTTTTTATGCGGAATAACCACGCCGCCGTGCTTTTGCCGCATTGCGGTCAGCCAGCGGTCTATGTGGGGATTTTTTATTCTCCGCGCTATGGCGCACATTTGAAGTCCGGCGGCGCCGAAAGCTATGCCCGCAGCTTCCCAGTTGGCGATGTGCCCGAGATGGATTATTATGCCTTTGCCGCTGCGCAGATAAGACAGGGCGGCGCCGGTGTTTTCTATGGGACAGCGTCTGATAAGCTCCTGCTTGCTCAGGGAAAGAGCCTTGGCAAATTCGCCGGCTGTCCTGCCCATATTCTTCCATGATTGTACGGCGATTAAAGCTGTTTCCGCTGCCGTTTTTTCCGGGAATGACAGACGGATATTTTCTTTGGTCAGGCGGAATCTTTTTCTAAAGAGTTTTGCGGCAATAGCTCCCAGAACAGCGCCTGAATCGGAACAATCTTCCCATGACATGAGCGAGAAAAAAAATGCGAGGGCCCGCACCATGGCGTATCCGGCGATGAATTCAAGCTGTTTGAGAATAGTCATATAGCATGCAATCCGGAAACCCAGTTTCCCAGACACCCAGTTGCCCAGAAACCCAGACGCCCAGCTTCCAAGTCCCCAGTCTTATTCAGTTACTTTCTGCTGTCTGGCGACTTCTTCATTCCCCTGTCTGGGTAACCGGGCCGCTGGGTAACTGGGTAGCCCGCTTAATCCGTCTCCTGTAACATCGTGTTTATGAACAGTTTGTCGCCTCCGTTGCGTATTTTAAGCCTTATGGCCAGCGCGTAGACGTTGTTTTTCATTATGGAGCGCCATTGGGCCGGCAGCCTGGGAAAATCCTTGAATGTGGTAATCAGCGGGTAATCGCCGCGCAAGGTGTTTATCGAACGTATTTCTTCTTCCGAAAACGGATGATGGTCGGGGTAGCGCCAAATCTGTTTTAATTTAAGCCCCAGAGTTGTAAGAGTCTGCTCAAATGACGCGGGTTCGCCTATCGCTGAAAAGGCCGCCGCCTGTCCTTTAAGTTCTTCCACCGGCAGTTTTTCGCTGGTGTGCAGGTTCAGGTAGAATTCAGGGTGGTGTACGCTTTCCAAAATAGTTATTTTGGGATTTGCGGCAAGGATTTCTTTTCGCGCCTGCACAAGCTCGCCGGATTTTACCTGGTCGCAATGGGTTATCAGTACGGCGGAAGCGCGTTTTAGGCCTGATGCTGGTTCCCTGAGTCTTCCCAGGGGCAATAGCTCTCCTCCGCCGAAAGGATTTCTGGCGTCTATGAGAACTATATCCATATCGCGGCGGAGCCTGAAATGCTGGAAACCGTCGTCCATTATAAGAATCCTGCTTTTGAACCGTTTAAGCGCTTCAAGTCCCGAAGAATATCTGTCAGGGGATACCAGCACGGGGACTTTTAAATCTTTGAGCCAGTGATACATCATCCACGGCTCGTCTCCGCATTCCTGCCATGAAAGCTCTTCCTCGCCGTGGAGCGTTGTTATGCCCTTTTTGCCCGACGGCCTTTTATAGCCCCGCGTAAGTATCGCAACGCTCTCGCCTTTTTCGGCAAGACAGCCGGCCGCCAGCATTACCGCGCTGGTTTTTCCTGTTCCGCCAGTGGTTATATTTCCGAAACAGATTACCCTGGCAGGCAGGGAATAGGAACGCAGGATGCCAAGCTTGTAAAGCAGACTGCGCATAGCAACCGCGGCCAAATAAGCGAGCGAAAGCGATTTCAGCATTAATCTTCCGGGTGTTGACGCTTTAATTTTTTCCTGCAGAAGAAGTAAGTTTTTCATTTTTAATTTCAGAGAATATTCTATTTAATTTAGCGAAGACGGCGATACTGCTTATACCGGACATGCATTCGCCGCCGCGTCCGCACGTATTTTTTCTGCAAGCTATGCAGGCTAAATCATTCCTCCGTATGAAGCGGTGAATATCCGAGTCGGGCGGCGTCCATGCCGCGGGGTCGCTTGAGCCGTGGATCGTCAGTGTGGGACATCCCACGGCCACCGCTATATGCTTCGGGCCGTTGCAGTTCGTAACCATGAAATCCGATTCTTTGATCAGGGCGGCAAGGTGTTTAAGCGTGGGAGCCGGAGGCGATACCCGCGCTTTATCTCCGCAGGCGGACGCGATTTTTTCCGCGGTCTCAAATTCTCCCGGCCCCCATAAAATCATTATCCGCGCGTTCATGTTTTCAGCCAGAAGGCCGGCTAGTTCGGCATAGTTCGAGCGCGGCCATTGCCGGGACGGTTTTCTGGAAGAGGGCGCAAAGGTTATTTTCATTCCGCCGTTGTTTTTGAATTTTCCGCTCCATGTCTTTTCCGCCCAATCCGTGTGCTCCCGGCGCACTGTTATTGAAGGCATAAAGCCTGAGCCGGATTCGATTCCCAGAGATTTGAGCATCCCGATTTTTTCCTGAGCGCAGTAAACGGCTTTATCCGGCTGTTTCATGATTGCGGAATATGCGAAATTCCACGACGATTTTTGAGGTCC
>CAZFMJ010000113.1:0-5530 GCA_964520045.1 uncultured Elusimicrobiales bacterium
TTTTTGTTCTTCCCGCGGCAAAAGCTGACGCGGAAACTATAAAAGCAGACTGAAGGTTATCGGGCTGAAGGCTGTTAGTCTGAAAGGTACAAACCTAATAGTCTTCAGCCTTCAGGCTAAATAACCTGAAACAAAAAGGGGGATATATGAAAATCGCGGGCTGGCTGGCGCTGGGGGCAGGTCTTATTCTTGCCGTAGGGTGTAAAACGGGGCTTGATACCGCCGTTAATAAAGGGGAGCTTATCCCTAAATTTGAGGATACGCAATTAGATAATAAATTTCTCTGGGTCAGAGGCCTTGCTGCGGCTAATCCGGAGCATACGACAAAAATGCAGAAACGGGCGATGTCGAGAGAGGCAGCCATAGCCAATGCGTATCAGAGGGCTATAGAGTATGTCAAGGGAGCCGGCATTATCGCCAATGTGCGGGTTAAAGATGCGATAGCTAATGACTCTATGATTGAAACCAAAGTTAACGGCATAATAAGAGGCGGCGAGATAGCCGCCACTGAATATACCAATGATGACGGCTGCAGCGTTGTTTTAAGGCTTCCAAAAGATAAGTTTCAGGCAATGAACGTGGAATTTTCAGAAACAGCGGAGAAAAGATAAATATGATATTAAAAAAAGGGCGCTATGGCTGTGCGGTCTGCCTTATTCTTGCTCTGGCGGCGGTTTTTGCCGGCTGTTCCGGGCGTATCAAAGCCGGGCCAGGATGGGAGGGAGAAAGGGTTACGGCTGAAGGCATGTCTGCGTATAATGAAAAAGATATTCCGGCGAGCAAGGCGGCGGCGCTTGCGGCCGCCCAGCGCCATGCGGTTGAACAGGTAGTGGGGGTTTTTGTTTCCGGCAGGACGCAAGTTCAGCATGCGATAGCAATTCAGCAGAGGGTGATGTCGCGCACGCAGGGGTTCATAAAGAGCTATGAGATACTGAGAGAGGGAAAAGAAGGCGATTACTGGAAAACAACAATACGGGCGGTGGTGCTTGTTCAGGATATCGGAACTCTTATTGATGAGCTTAAAATAGTGGATCGAGCCAGAGGCAATACCAAAATTCTGGTGCTTATTAACGAGGCAATGGACAACGGCAGGACTACAGGCAATGAGGCGGCCGGGGGAGTTTATCGTTCTTTAAGCCGTAAACCGTCTTTTTCCATGGTGGAAATAGGTTCCTTGCCCGACAAGAAGGAAGAGGATCTCTCCGTTGAGCAAGCCGCTTCGGCGATAGGAAAAAGGCAAGGAGCGGCGGTGGTTATAATCGGAGATGCAAGCGTCAATAAAATAGACGGTGTCAGCCAGCTTGGAGCGGGATTTATTCCTTACCGCGCCCGTGTTTCGCTTAAGGCTATTGCCTCGGCAAGCGGACAAATTTTGGCTGAATCCGCCAAAGAAGCAAGCGGGATAGATGCGGTAGAACTTATTTCGGCTCAAAAAGCGCTTTCTTCAGCCGGTGAACTTGCGGGCGGGGATATCTGCCAGCCGCTGGAGCAGGCATTAAAAGCGGGTATAGCGATTATAGTAAAAGCAACGTCGTTGTCGGGAATAGATCAGTTGAAAAAATTAGAGGATTCCATAAGAAATATCCCCGGGGTTGATGATGTTTTTTTGAACGGTTATATGCGCGGGGATGCCGAAATAAGCGTATATGCAAACGGACTGGAGGGAGAGGAACTTGCCGCTTCCATTCTTAGGAATAAGCCTTTCCCCATGGATCTCCAGCAGGTGAGCCAGTTTGAAGCGCAGTTTAAGAGTCAGTCCAATTAAAAAAGGAGAAATAAAAAATGAATAGCAGATTTTTTGCGGCTGTTGTGTGTTGTGTAATTGTTATTTCGGGCTGCGCTCCTGGACGTTCTGTGAAACGGGAGCAGGCTATGACTGTTAAAGAAACGGAGAAAGTTAAAACAAAATATACCGGGCCCAAACGCAGGATAGGCGTGGTGGAGTTTGACAATAAGACCGCCTACGGACAGGGAAGATTAGGCGGCGCAGCTTCCGATATCCTGATAACGGAACTTGTAAAATCCGGCAAGTTTATGGTTGTGGAACGCGGCAGGCTTGCTAAAATAATGGAAGAGCAGAAACTGCAGGTTTCAGGGGCGATTGAGCCCGCAACGGCCGTGAAAGTGGGAAAAATTCTCGGGCTGGAAGCTATTGTGATAGGAGTAGTTTCCCAATTCGGGGTGACTACCGAAGGCGCCGATTACCTCATAACGCAGCATAAGCGCCAGCGCGCTGAAGTCACGGTGGAGGTGCGGGTGGTTGATGTTGAGACCGGAGAGATTCTTCTGGCGGACTCAGGTAAAGGCGTTACAAAAAAGAAATGGGGAAGCGTGCTCGGAATGGGAACGAAAGGCGGTTATGACGAGACCATGGAAGGCGACGCTCTAAGGGCATCCATTGTGCAGTTCGTTGATAATATTATAAATCAGGTAAATCGAAAGCTATGGTCGTGCATGATCGCGGAAGTTTCGGACCGGGAAATATATCTTAATGCCGGGCAGGAATCAGGCGTTGAAGAAGGATTAAATCTTGAATGCTATCATCAGGGAGCTGAAATACGCGATCCCAGATCAAGTCTTGTGATAGGACATAAAGAGGAGTATATAGGGCGCGCCGAGGTGGTAAGATACTGCGGAGAAGGCGGAGATTGTTCCATTGCGCGGATAATATCAAAAGGCGCTGCGCTGCCGGCGTCTAAAGATATCTGCAGGCTGGCGAAATAGCAGAAGAAGGGAAACGGTAGACGGAAGATGGTAGACGGAAGAAAATAAAAAGAAGAAAATTATACGTGTTTTTTATCGTGCCGTCTCCCATTTACCGTTTACCGTCTACCGTCTACCGTGGTGTTAAACAACCTGAAAAGTTGTGGAAAAACAGCGCAAAAGAGGCGGGGGTTAAATTTTTATGCTGGCTAAAATATGGAGCATGGGAATAAAAGGAATAGACGGTTTCCCCGTTTCGGTTGGAGTGGATGTGGCCGGAGGATTGCCGACGTTTGGAATCGTCGGGCTTGCCGATACCGAAGTAAAAGAGTCAAAAGAACGGGTAATCGCCGCTATCCGTAATTCCGGTTTTGATTTTCCGCTTAAGAGAATAACGGTAAACCTTGCTCCCGCCGAATTAAAAAAAAGCGGCACGCACTTTGATGTGCCGATAGCTCTCGGCATATTGGCGGCGAGCGGGCAGCTTAACGCCGCCAAACTTAAAAAGATGACTTTTGCGGGCGAGTTGGCTCTTGACGGCGAAATCCGTCCGGTAACGGGACTTTTGCCGATGATGCTGGCGTTAAAAAAAACAGAACTTACGGAGGCTGTTGTGCCCTGCGCCAACAGCGCGGAAGCGGCCGTGTCGGGAGTAAAAGCTTTAATCGCCGCCAATCTTAAAAATCTTATTTCGGGATTAATGGGCGAATCTCAACTTGAGCCATGCTCAGCCAAAGGAAATGACGGAGCCGGCGATGTGCATTTTGCTGCAGGCGATTTTTCCGAAGTTAAGGGACAGGCTTTGGCAAAACGGGCTTTGGAAATAGCGGCAGCAGGCGGTCACAATGTCTTAATGGTGGGGCCGCCCGGTTCCGGCAAGTCTATGCTTGCAAAAAGATTCTCCGGCATACTGCCGCCTATAACAGCGCAGGAATCGCTTGAAGTGACTCAAATTTATTCTGTTTGCGGTTTAACGCGCGGCGGCAGGCTCATAAAAGACCGGCCGTTTCGCGATCCGCATCATACGATAAGCGATATAGCGCTTATCGGCGGCGGTTCAATTCCGCGTCCCGGCGAAGTTTCGCTTGCGCACAACGGCGTACTTTTTTTAGATGAATTGGCTGAATTTTCCCGTTCCAGTTTGGAGGTTTTGCGCGAGCCTTTGGAATCGTTTCAGGTTACGGTTTCGCGGGCAAAGGAAAGAGCGTGTTATCCGGCGCAATTTACGCTTATCGCCGCCTGCAACCCGTGTCCGTGCGGATACCATGGGCATCCTGACAGGCAGTGCTCATGTTCTCCCTTGCAAATACAGCGTTATCATAACCGTATTTCAGGCCCATTGCTGGATCGTATAGACTTAAATATCCAGCTTGCGCCTGTCCGCTACGGCCACTGGGCGCAGGCCAGCGAAGGGGAGTTATCCAGCATCATCAGAGAACGGGTGTTGGGCGCAAGAAAAATACAGGCTGAGCGTTTTGCCGGGAGCTGTGTCACCGCTAACGCTTTTATGAGCGTAAGTCAGATCAAAAAATTCTGTCCCATTCCTCCTGAGGGCGGGAATATACTTGAAACTGCCATGAATAAATTAGGGCTTTCCGCGAGAAGTCTGGATAAAATACTTAAAGTCGCAAGAACAATAGCGGATTTGGAAGGATCGCCTGAGATAAAGAAAGAGCATTTAACGGAAGTGATACAATACCGGAGTTTTGACAGAGCATTCGCGCAGGTTTAATAAAGAGCGGAAGAAGGGAGACGGTAGATGGAGGGGAAACACATAGAAACAAAGACATATAGGGCGAAAAAATATCTATCTTCTCTATCGCTATTAATAATGCCTTGCGGTTTTGCGTGAGAAATATCCAATGAGGAAAATATTATGCTCAAAAGCAATCGAGTATTGCGTAGCCTAATCTCCCAATCTCCTAATCTCCTAATCTCATTTATTTTGATAGTCGGGATCGGATATTGCGAAGATAATCCTTCGCCAAAAGGCCTGGTCGCCGTAAAACACCACACAATAGAACATGGGGAGACGCTTTGGGATCTGGCAGAGGTGTATTACGGCGATAATTATAAATGGCGCATCATATACGAGGGCAATAAGGATAAAATAAATGATCCGCATTGGATATATGAACCCAATGAAATAATAATTCCCGGAATAAACGAGGAGATAAAGCCCTTGCAGATTCAGCGGGCCGCGGCGGCGGTAAAGGTTCAGGGGGAGTTTCATGCGGAGGCGTCAAGTCCGGCAGTTATTACGAGAGAACTGTCTCCAGCAGCGGCGCAGTCCCGAAGGGCACCTCTCCGAGGCCTGAGCGAAGTCGCAGGGCCGAAGAAACCTGTCAAAAAGGCCCAACCCGTTGTTCAGAAAAAAACACCTTTTTCTGATGCCGGAGGAATGTTATCGGATTTGTCGCGTGAAATGCCGGAGAGTTTTAAAGGCGGCTTGCCGTCATTGGAAACCGCGGAAGTTCCTCTTGATTGGAGGGAGGATGGAATAATTGTGCCGGCAGCTGAAGATGAGATGGAAAGACTTGCCGTAAAAGGCCATATCGTGCGGATTAAAGTCGCCGCCGGCATGTTTTTTCGTGCGGGAGACACCGCGGTTGCATATAGAAAGGGCACGTTCGTTTATGATTTTGACAATAAAAAAACAGGCATTGAAGTTCAGCGGGTGGCAAGACTTTCAGTGGTGGAAATAAGAAAAGACTATGTGCGGGCTAAGATCATTACAATGCATAGCGCTGTTCAGGCGGGAGATCTGATAAAGAAAGAATAAATATATGAAAAAATTTATTTTTTTTGCGGCGGTTTTTGCGGCAGG
>CAZFMJ010000114.1:0-5351 GCA_964520045.1 uncultured Elusimicrobiales bacterium
GTTTTTGTCACTATTGCCGGACTAACGTAAAGCGGTAAATATAGAACGCAGATAATTAAAGATAGGAGATTAACCGCAAAGAACGCAAAGCAAACGCAAAGGACACTGACCCATTCATTCCTTTGCGCACTTTGCGGTTTGGTTTGTCTGTTTTTGGTAGTTGTAAATTATGAAACGACTTTTAATTATATTTTTCCCGCTCCTGACCGGGTACTGCCATGCTCAGATGCTTTATACAGTGCCGGCCATAAGCACGGCTACCGTTCCGCAGGGAATGGCGATATCAACGGTTCCTTCGCAAGGCATACCCGCGCAATCTCCGGCTTTGCCTGAAAAAATCCAGCCGCTGTCCCCTCCCAAAGAATTTACCGCCAGCCCCATATCATTAAGCGGAATGGTTCTTATGCCCACGGCCTACAGAGGCGCGGGAAAAAACACTATCGGTCTCAGCCTTGATTTCAATACCGCTTACTACATCGGCAGGCTTTATGGCGCCAATAAACTGGATTGGACGATCCAAAAAACGAACTATATGGACAGGGTAGGCGTCTGGCTTATTATGGTTGACGGAAAAATGCTTGTGCAGACGGAATCAAAATGGCGGCCCGCGATGGCGGCGGGAGTAATGGGCGTTTTATACTACAGGGACGCCCAGCAGGCCGGGATAAATACTTCCCTCAATTTTACGCTTCAATCAGGGCAAACGCAAAAATCCAATAATATGAGCTCGGCTTATGTCGTATTCAGCAAAAGACCGCATCCCAAATTTATAACAAGCCTTGGATATATGGAAGGCAATACCCCCGATATATTGCCGATGCTTTCGGAATTTTTATCCAGAAACGCCCTCCGCTTAAGCGGACACCCCGATCAATCCGCCACGTCCCGAAACATGCTTTTCGGAGGGTTCACATGGCTCGTAAAGCCCAATTTCCCGCTCGGAGCGGAAATACTAATACCGCAGGGCGCTCCGGCAAAACCGAAACTTATCAATTTTCAGCTTGGCCGTCTGATAAAACTTGATTTTGAGGTATCCCTTCTTACATTTGAAGGCGGCTGGGACCTGCTGGGAATGGTGCAGTTCAGATACACTTCCTTCCCCCGGAAATAGCCGCCGGCAACCCAGATGCCCAAGTCACCAGAAAGAAACTGCTGGGTAGCCGGGCGTCTGGGAAACAGGGCGCTTTACTGTCGGCTGATGCGGGATTCGGCCTGAATAAGATATTTGGCGGCGGAAGGATGGTTCGGATTTAATTTAAGGGTTTCCCTGAGTTCATAAGCCGCTTTTTGCCAGTCGATATTCCAATACAATACCGCCATGTTATAATGCGCTTCAGGTCCGCCGGGATTTCTCTCGACGGCGGCGCCGTATGCTTTAGCGGCCTCATCCCTGCGGCCGAGTTTTTCCAAAGCGACCCCGAGATTAAGATATGAATCCCCGCTGGCCCGGTAAATGTTTTCCTTGAGAGGCCTGAGCGAGTGATATTCTTCGGAAAGCGCTGACATGGCATTATAGCTTTCCGCTGATTTTTCAAAAAAAGCCGCGGCTTCTTTCCAATTCTGCTTGTTGGACGCCAGAATCCCCAGATACAGCGCGGGCTCGGGCTGGCCCTGATTTACAGCCAGAGAATCTAAAAACTTTTTTTCGGCTTCCGGCTGCGCGCCGGGAATATTCATCATAAGAGCGCCGGTCTGAAACAATGCCTGAGCGTAGACATCAGCGATATCCTTTGAAAAAAAATCCGGAAGATCTTTTGAATACGCAAATCCCCTTCTGGCATAAACATTCCACTGATAAACCCCGGCGCCGACAACGCAGTCAGGCCCATTCTTTCCTTGGAGGCTTTGAGAATGGGTCAGTCCCATTCCTTCCGAAGAAGCTTTGAGAATGGGACAGTCCAAACTCATTGCCTTTAAGGAAAGTTTGGACAGTCCAAACTCGCCGCTTTTATTGATGGTTTGGGCAGACCCGAGGGAAAGCAGGATCCCGCAGGAACGCGTTTTTATTCCCTGAGGTATTTCAACATCCTGCGTAGCAAAAACAGGACAGGGCCTGTTGAAAGACAAAAAATTAATCCACTCCTGCGGTTTTTCGGCGTGAAGATGGCTTTTAAGCGTAATTCCGGGATGCGCGCGCGCATATGCTTTTTGATACCAGCCCGACCCTGAAAGACCCTGCGCAATTATTTTTATATCGCCGCGCTTTCCTTCCACAAGCTGTTCATGCCAGAGAGAGAAAAGCTGAACGTCCTTTTTTGCGATAAGCCAGCCCGACCGCGGGCAGGTGCGCATCGCGTTGAGCGCAAAATCCCTTGCAAGAAGGTTCCACCTTCTCTCAAACGAGCGCCCGATATTATCAGCGCCGGTCCAGACGATAACGGCAAAAAATCCGGCATAAACCGATAAAAGCTTGATTTTACAGCTCTTAAACTTCTCTGAAAGATAAAAAAGACCGCAGGCGGCAAATACCGCCAGACAAATATCCGGAAGCAGATAATGCGGTTCCACTATAGCCAGAGCATGGGGATTGGGAGGCATATTGCCGAGGAAAAGAAAAACAGGGCCCGCGATGAAAAAGGCGGTAAAAAACGCCGAGGCCGCCGTTTTATCCCTTCTGAATCCCGCTATGAGCCCGATTAAAATAAGCGCGGAGGCAAGGCCGAAATTTTTCCAGATATGCAGGCCGTAATATTTAAGATTGGTGATAAACAGTTCTCCGGGCGCATAATTTTTTGAAAGAAGATCCAGCGTTCCGCCGTAGCTTTTGCGCGTAATGGATCCCCAAAAGCCGGCAAAGCTTGAGGGATGATTCCAATCCAGAAGAGGATTTCGGGCGGCCCTGACCGGAAGATAAAGATATACCGACATCCCCAAGATAAAAAATCCGGCCGCATAGCTAAATTCCCTGAAAAGACCCGCTCCCGACTTTTTAACCGCCGCGGCGCAAAGCAGCATTACCGCCGGCCCGAAGAGAATGATATCCATTCTGTTCCCGGCAAATACGCCGTAGAGAAATGCCAGAAGCAGAAACCGCCGTCTTTCATACTGCATGAACAAATTGACGGCCAAAGACAGCAGAATTACGGCCAAGAGGATATTTAAAGAATACATCTCCGACACGCATGAGACATGCCAGAACGTGAAATTAACCCCCAAGAGAATACACGCCGATAAGGCCGGAATAAGACCGCAGTATCCGGCAAGAAAATAGAATAAAACGCCCAGACATGCGCCCCCGCAAACCGCTGAAAAGAGATTAAGCCTGTAAGCAAGATTGCCGGGAACCAAAGATGAAAAGACCCTTCCGGCCAGGACATAAAGCGGATATCCCGGAGGATGAACGATGCCCAGGGTTTTAATGCAGGAGGTCATCTCCCCGGCATCGCGGTAGGGAGCAAGCTCCGGGGGGGAAGAAAACAGATATAAAGCCGTGAAAACCAGAGCCAGACATACAGCTATCAGTTTACGATTGCATAAATTCATAATATTTTAGCCCAAAAACTGCAGGCTGAAGGCTGAGGGCTGAAGACTAATAGCCTTTCTTATGAAAATCCCCGGAGCCTTCTTAACAACCACTCGGTTATAAGGCAGACTCCGATTATAACCAGCCATACCCATGATTCGCAAAGAGGCTTTTTTGTTTTTATCTGTCTTTCGTTTGCGGTTATGCGGATATCTTTAAGCCATTGAGCCGGTTTTACGTCGTAAATGGAGGCATATCTGCCTCCCGAAACCTTGGCCATGTTTTCCAACAGTCTGCCGTCCACCGGAATTATATCCCGGCTCGGCTCGGCAAGCCTGAAGTAAAGTTCATCGCGGCCTATATTTTTTCCGCCGGATTGAACGGACGCGACCGCCTTCTGCATCCCGTAAAAAGGCGCGGAAAGCTCCGCCTTAAATATCCCGGGTTCCGTCATCCTGAATTCAAGAGGAAGTTTTCCGCCGCCGGCAGGCTCCAGATAGGCGCGCACCTGAGCGGAATAATCGTTTACGGGATTATATGTTTCATCCAAAACACGCAGAACGACGACAGGGTTTTCTCCGGGTTTATATTCTTCCGGAGGAGCCGCCAGCTGAACGCGCTTTAAATCCAGGCTCCCGCTCAAATACTGAAACATTCTGCTCCAAAAAGCTCCGTATAAAGACGATGTTTTCCATGAATACCCCGCGGCCATTTTCCAGCGCCATGTGGACGGGCTTGCCATTACGGCCGCTTTGCCCTTTCCATATTCCCAGACGGCGGCTGAAGGGAACCGGCCGCCTTTTTCATTATCGGTTTCGCCGTTGAACACCGCAATGCCCCCGTTTTTAAGGCCTTCAAAAAGATTGAAGCCTTCAAGGGGAACAGCCTGCTTCCATAGATTTTCGGATGATCCCCATGAACCTGTAATGCGGGTCACGGGATTATCCAGCGCCGTTATCTTTAAAACGCCCGGCTGGTAATCTTTACCTGATTTTGACAAATTAACAGGCAGTATGTCTTCCAGCGGAGTGCCTTTATATCCGCCGGAAGCAAAAGCCGAATCCCCGCCTATGACAAGCAAACCTCCGCCTTTGCCCACGAAATCCTTTAAAGAAGCCGTATAAGAAGACGGCAGATTAAAACGGGCAAAGGAAAAATTATGAAGTATGAATATATCAAAATGCTGTATGTCGTCTAAAAATATCTCGTTGGCCGGGAAAGGAATCAGCGCAAGCTCCGAATCGGAAACCGGCACGAAATTCTCGGGATTTCTCAGTATCACAAAAGATATAAGCTCATTGTTGGGGTCCGCCTTGATGAATTCCCTGAGAGCCGCGTATTCGGGAGAAGGCCTTCCGCATAAATACATTATGCGCCACTTTTCTCTTATGGCCTGCAGGGAAATTATTTTAGATACGGGTTTTATGTCTCCGCCGGCCGCCGAAATGCGCAGTATAAAACGCTTGGGCCCCAGAGTCTGAGTTTTTACGGCCAGCGTGGACTCTATTATTTCATAGTCGGATTTAAC
The DNA here is from genome assembly GCA_964520045.1 of uncultured Elusimicrobiales bacterium. Taxonomy (GTDB): domain Bacteria; phylum Elusimicrobiota; class Elusimicrobia; order Elusimicrobiales; family CAZFMJ01; genus CAZFMJ01. Next base: position 4,992 of record CAZFMJ010000114.1, read on the forward strand.
CGTAATAATCTTTTCAACGGCCGGAAAATCCATACCGCTCTGCGGGGCAGTCCCATTCTTTCCTTTGAGGCTTTGAGAATGGGACAGTCCAAACTCACTGCTTTTATGGATGGTTTGGACAGTTTTTTCTTTTGAAGCCGGCGCCGGCATAAGGCTTATTTTAACTTTAGTTCCCGCAAGGCCGCGGGCCTCCCAGACCGCGGAAATTTTAAACGGAAGATGCAAAAACGCGAAATCAGGATACCCGGTTTTCCGTATCATCAATCCGCGGAATTTTGAGCAGTCTCCGGCGCCGATATAATCCACCCCGCCTTCGCGGGACTGCGAGTCATGGAATCTCCCCATAGACTCGTCTGCCCC
>CAZFMJ010000115.1:0-5261 GCA_964520045.1 uncultured Elusimicrobiales bacterium
CGGCGTTAATAAGTTCGGCCGCTGATAATTCATTCTGCGCGGTATTAAGGCGCGCGCAGATGGAAGAGGTTTCATGCGCCGGCGTTAAAATGCAGCTTTTTTACTGGTATCTTCAGTCCAACAGGGATCCTAAACTCAAAAATTATGAAATGCTGTGCCGCAAGACAAAGTCGATCATAAAAATGCCTTTGTGGATTGACGAGGTTCTTCCGGAAATGAACGGCAAGAAAGTCTGGCGCGATCCCGATTCGGGGGAGCTGAGCGCGGCCGTGGTATGGCAGACGCCCGTGGCCGTGCTCTTTGAATTTTTGGAGGTCACAAAGAAAACTTTTCCTGTTTCCGCCAGCGATGAAGATAAAAAGAGGGGGCTTGGCGGAGCGGGAATACTGCCCATGCTTCTTATCAAGGAATATGCCGACATAAGAGTGAGATTCCAAATGTCGCTTGACAGGGTTTACAGGTCAAGGCTCGGGGATTCTTTCAACGGCAGAGGCAGAGCGATACTTTCGACATTTGATTTGATACTGAAAGAAATGGAAAGTCTGGCCGATGCCGTTTCAAGCGCCGACACAAAACGATATTCCGATTCGGTGACAGCCATCGCGGTTTTAAGCCAGGATGCGTTCGGACAGCTTCTCCGCGGCCCGCGCGGAGAACAGAAGGGGGAAGTCAAAGGAGAGTTCGGAGAGACGCTTCCCGTGGTGCTGATTATTCTGGGCGTTATCGCGGTGTTTATAGGCATGTGGTCTTTCTTCATTTTTAACGAAGAACGGCTGAACAAGATGACCGAAGAATATGTGAAAAGAAGCAAACAATGGACCGATGATTTCAACAGGCAGTTTGTCGAGATGAAGGTTCAGTATCTGGTTTTGGTTCCCGTAGGGCTGTTTATGCTGGCCGGTATTCTTACTTTGAATATATTTGTGTTCGCTTTCCTTACTTTTCTGGGAATATACATAGGACTGCGCACTCCCATGTGGCTTCTCAACCACGTCAAACAGCGCAGGGGCAGAAAGATCGACACGCAGCTTATGGATGCGCTCATCCTTCTTTCCAACAGTCTCAGGGCCGGGATGGATATAGTTCAGGGATTTGAGCTTGTCTCAAAAGATTTGCTCCCTCCCATATCCGAAGAATTCGGGCTCGTGACGCGCAATTACAGGCTTGGAACCCCTTTTGAGCGGGCGCTGGAAGGCATGGAGGAACGGGTCTCCAGCCGTCTGCTGTCCTATATGATAAAAGCGATAATAATTCAAAGGCAGGTGGGCGGAAATCTTACAAAAATATTCGAGCGCATAGTCGATAATATACGCGAAGAGGGCAAGCTGGAGGAAAAGACAAAGGCCCTTACCGCCCAGCAGAGACTGCAGTCTATCGTTGTCGGAATAATGCCGTGGATAATGCTTTTGGTGATGTTCGTTTTTCAAGGGGAAGCGATGTCGAGATTTTATTTCAGTCCGATAGGGGCGTTGACCCTCTTCATGTGCCTTATATGGATATTGATAGGGATGAAGTTTGTGCAGAGCCTTGGAAACATAAGGGTATAAATACATATGACATTACCTGACATAATGAAGATTTTGATGATGATTATCGCCATAGCCGGATCTCTTGCGGCTTTTAGTTTTATATACCGCATTTTTTCCCCTATGCCGGAGGATCAGTCTTCTTTGGCGGTTCTGGCCAGCGGACAAAAACAGGATATTTCCAGTTTCGCCCGCCTTGATCCGAACCGCGGATTTTTCGACAGAATGCATCTGTTTTTTTCCAAAAGCATGGGTATGGAAAAAAGACTGGAAGAATTGCATATGCTTCTGGGCAGTCCCGCAAAACCCGATCCCCTGCAGATTTTGAGGTATAAAGAATTCACGGCTGTTGCGCTGCCGGTATTTTTTTATTTTATGCTGGGCACTCCGCTCGCGGTAATTACGGCCCCGCTGGGCTTTTTCATTCCTGACATGCTTTTTTGGGCGAAAATACAGAAAAGACAAGAGGATATTTTGAGGAATTTTCCAACCATGGTCGATCTTGCGGCATTGACGATAGAATCGGGTCTGGACTATATGACCGCGATGGACAGGATAGTCAAGATCGCTCCGAAAAAGACGGAGCTGGAACTGGAAATAGAAAAAACCATTAACGAGGTCCAGCTGGGCTATTCGCGCCGGGACGCCCTGCGCAGGCTTGCCATGAGGACGGGGCTGCAGGAAGTAAGATCTTTCGTCGGCCTTATAATCCAGTCCGACGAACTCGGCACCAGCCTTGTGGAGCTTCTTAGAAATTTTTCCTCCGATCTGCGGTTCCGCCGCCTTAACAGGGCGGAAAAACTTGCGGCGCAGGCTTCCACAAAAATGCTGATTCCGCTGTTTGTGTTTATATTTCCGACCGTATTTATACTCATGCTGGCGCCGATGATCGTTGATTTGCTGAGGGGGGGAATGCCGTTTTAGGGGTCATATTATGACAATATTACAACCGAAAATCCCGCGTTTTATAGTTTTGATTTTTTTACTGTTTTTTTCCGCGGCCGTTTTTTATTCCGGAGCTCAGGCCCAGCGGCGGGGGCAGAGAAGCGGAAAAGAGGAATCGCTTTCTCTTGACCTTCAGAAAATACAGCTTGGCTCCATTTCCGGAGTTGAAGAGAGAAAAAGGTATATGGTGACGATACAGCTGGAAAAACAGCGCATCCAGAATCAGCTTCTGCGCAGCGTCTATGATAATGCCTTTGAATTGTATAAGAACGGCGAGTTTGAAAAATCCCAGGAAATGGCGGGAAAAATACTTTCCATAGATCCGAATTTTCAGGACGCGGCTCTTTTGGTCAACGCGTCCGGCCAGCTTAAGGGCAGCCGCAGCGCCGGTGTTTCCAAAAAAATGATGATAGACGATAAGTTCCGGCAGGGACTTATTTTCTATCAGGAAGGCAGGCGCGTCGAGGCCGCGGCGGTATGGAACGAGGTTGTAAAACTTTCCCCCGGCAACTTAAAGGCAAAATACTGGCTTAAAAAAACAAATGAGGAAATCGCGCGCTCGCATATAAAAAAGGGCAGGGATGCCTACGAAAGACAGGATTTTAAAGAGGCTGTCGACCGTTTTTACAGCGCTCTTATGCTTATGCCCAATGACCGCCAGATAGTGGATATGATCAATAAGGCCGAAGGGCAGCTGCGGGGGCAGGAGGTTAATAACCGCCTGCGGACGGCGCTTGATTTATACGGGCAGGGCAGGCTTAATGAGGCATACGATACGCTTATGAAAATTCAGCAAATACAGCCCGGCGAGCCTAAAACAGCCAAATTGCTGGGCGAAGTAAAAAGCGAGATTGCAGGCAAGTATATTTCGGAAGGCCGTAAACTTTACGGCATGCGCAAATACAATGAGGCGATAGAAAAATGGTCGTATGCTCCTAATTACGGGGCAGACCCCGCCTATATACAAAAGCTGTCCGCCCGGGCCGGAGAGCAGATGAGAAGAGAGGCAACGGCAAAACGCCGGCAGATGGACAGAAAGCGCAGGCAGACTGAGGCCGCAAGGAAGCGCAGGGATGAGAAAGAGGCCGAATCGCTTAAAAACAAGGAACAGTCGGAAAAATCCCAGGGCGCTCCTAAAACTATAACGGAAGAGCATAAAAGAGCGGCTCAGCAGCATTATCTTGAGGGGTTAAAGTATTTTCAGAATTCCAATCTTGAGAAAGCCAGAGATGAGTGGATAATAGCCAAACAGCTTGATCCCGGCCATGCGGATGCGGACGCCGGATTGAAACGCATAGAGCAGATGTTCAGTTCCGGCCAGTAACGACTATAAATTATGAAATTACGCGCGAAATGGATGGTGTGGTTTGTCAGCATAGGAATTTATGTCATGTTCCTGGGCGGCGTATTTTATTACAACCTTTTTAAGTGGACTTTTGACGAAAAACTTAAGCAGGACATAATAGAGATGGCAAAAATTCACACCCCGACTTTACGCGGAGGACTTTTGCGCAATCCCAAAGCCTCCACAATGGATGAATTTGACATAATGTCGACTCTTTCAAAAGATGAGCGGATAAGTTCCGTGCTTTATCTCAATAAAGCCGGCATAGTCAGATGGTATAAAGAAGCAAGAATGATGGGGATCCCCTTTGATGAATTCCAAAAAACCGTGGGCGTGATTACGGATGCCATCCCGCAGGCATATCTTTCCAAAAGCCCCAAAGTGCGCCGTGTTCCCAAACAGCCGCTATATGAAATAGCGATACCCCTTTCGCTAAGAGGGGAGGTCATAGGAATATTGGATCTTCAGGTTTCAAGGGCCGGGGCGGAAGCCCTGATTAATTCTGCGGTGAAGAAATATGTGGTCGGCGCGATAGGAGTGCTTATGCTGCTGGGAATCCCTCTTTTGATTTTTTTGCAGCATTTTATAATCGCCCCGCTGGGCTCGCTTAAAGACAGCATAGACGCTATCTCCACAAAAAGCTTCGATATGCACTTTGCCGTCAGAAACGACGAAATAGGGGAGCTTGCCGGTTCAATCGGAGAATTTCTTCATAAAGTCAAAGGAGAGCTGGATGGAATGTCTTCAAGGGAATTAATGAGAAGCGAGGCGGAACAGCACTGGTGGCGGGCGATATTAAACACGGTTATACTGCGGGGACATACGGCAATAGTCGTGGATGAAGATAACAACATACTTTATGCTAATTTTGAATTTTCCCCTGACGGTTCAAATCCCGCGGCAAAGAAGATCCATCTTTTGGACGTGGTGGACAGCCAGCAGCAGAATTTACTGAGGCTTATAGCTTTGGCTTTGGATTCCTCCAATAACGCCGTGGAAGGGGAAACTGTTTTCAGGGGGGTGTCCTGCCGCGTTAAAATTCTGCATCTTAAGGAAGTCGGCGATATCCGCAGAACCCTTATACTTTTTGAGCCTAGGGCGTAACTCTTCCGGTATTTTTGCTTAATCCCGATACCTTTTTGCTATTGTATTGCTACCCATAATTTCCTATACTGTATTTATGGAACAAACCGAAACAAAATACGGGTTCAAAAGTTATTATCTCCGCATTCCTATAAAACTCTACAATGCGCTGACGGAACAAGCCGACAAAGACCGCCGTTCTTTGGCTCAGGAAATTATTTTCCTCCTTGAGAAAAGCATTCAGCCTCCTGTTTCACAGTAGTTTAGAAGAAGGCAGCCGGTTTCCAGGCAGTCTAGCCGCCAGGCTGCCTAGCCTGAAGTTCCGCTGGAAGAAAATGCTATTCTCAGTCGAAAAACAATCG
>CAZFMJ010000116.1:0-5193 GCA_964520045.1 uncultured Elusimicrobiales bacterium
GCGTTTCTCCTATGAAAAGACCACATATTTACGCACAGCAAACCCGGAAGAGCCTTAAAGAGTATATAGCGGTCTGGTGTCCGCCTCCCGCCAAACCCTGACATCCGGAAAAAGGGAACGTTTCTATTTATTCCTGATTTCAGGAATCGAGATATTTTACCTTTACGGGCCGGCCTGTTTCGGCGGATTCCATAATCGCAAGGATGACAAGAGAAGTATTGACGGCATCCTCAAGGCTTACCAGAAACTCCCCGCCTGTCACCAGATTATCGATGAAATGCCGTATGCTCTCGTAAGCGAATCCCCTGGCTTTGCCGTGGACGAAGTGATTGACCAAAACATCCGGGCGATCGTTTTTCTTCTCGGTAAACCGCTCGATGAGCTGGCTGTTGCTCAAATCCAGGTTAATCATGCCCCGGTCGCCGGTAATGTTGAATTTTATATCGTTGACGCAGGGGCTGGTATTGGGCGTGATCCAGCCGTTTTCAAGGGTGGCTATGCCGCCCCGCTTGAACTTCAGGATGCTCTGAAAAACATCCTCGGTATCCACGCCTTTCGCCTTTAACACGCCTTTGCTTGAAACAGCGTAAACAGTGTCCACCTCGTCTTTAAAAAACCACCGCACGGTATCCACCGCATGGCTGCCCAGAAACCAAAGAATTGAAGACTTGGCCGCCCACGAAAGCATCCCGGTGGCGACCCACATCTGGTCGTTAAGCCGGAAATAGGCGCTGACCGGATTGCCGAGATCTCCGTCGTCGAGGGACTGTTTCGCCGCCGCAAAAGGCGGGCTCCAGCGGTTATGCAGGTCGACCATGACGCGCACTTTTCCGCGCTTTACAGACGCCACTATGCGCTTCACATCTTCGCGCGAGGTGGCAAGCGGCTTCTCAATCAGCATGTGGATGCCCGCATCGGCGCAGTCGCATGCGGCGTCCGCGTGGGCGAAATCCGGCGTAACAATGGATACGGCGTCCAGCCCGCACTCCTTTATCATCCGCCGGTGGCCGTTATAGACGCTCCCTATTTTAAACTCTGCGGCAAGAGCTCCGGCTCTGGCCTTGTCCAAATCACAGACGGCGGCCAATTCAATCCCCGGATGCTCGCGGTAAAGCGCCGCGTGGGTCCTGCCCCATACTCCGGCGCCGATAATTCCTACGCGCAGTTTATTCATAAAATTCAGTTACCCTCCCTTCGGCGGGGAAAACCCCGCAAAATCCAATGAAAATATTCCCGTTTTCCGTTTTTGTATTGTAGCAACAGCGAATCGACGTTTGCAACTCTGCCGATAAATTGGGACATTGACATTCCTAAAATTTATGTTACACTATTGACCTACAATCTCAATTTGGGGAGGCGCAATGATAAACAATAGATTAGGAACGTTGCTGTTAGGCGGAATATTTGTCGTCGGCGCAGTGACTTTTAACACACTGACAAACAACTCAAGACCTGCGGACATAAAAGATGCCTTAAATGACGATGACATATGGACGCGGCCCAGCAACTCTGAAGAGCGGATGATCATGCCTGAGCCCAAGCCGACCGCAGACTACGCGGGCGGCAACAAGCAAAAAGAGTCCGGCGCTTTAAACTTGTCCAAAGGCATAGATGCCGACGGACAAGAGTACCGCCATGTTCCGAACAGCGGCAATTATCAGGGCGTCTATATGACGCAGTCTAAAAACGCTACGGGTTTTCTTGATATATTCGGGGCCGGTAAAGGTTTCTGCCAAGGGGATAAGCTTTCAGTCAGCATACGGGCGGTCAATAAGCAAGGCAAGCCGGTTGTAATGGGAACCTGCATAGCGCCGACGGCAACCAGCGTCCTCCGCGAAAATTTTAAGGACTGTGATTTTTCGGTGCATTTAATGAAAGATGCCGCAAGCGGGAAACCGCTCGCTTACTTTACAATCAACCGCGGCGCCTGCGCGTCCTACGGGGACGGCAAGGCTGACCTCGCGTCCATAGCAGGCGTCGGGTTCTGGCTATTGAAATAGTTCCGATAAGTAAGAAAAGCAGAAGCGTCCCCGAAATCCTTATGCGGGGGAATTTAAGGAAAATCCAGACAGGAGGTGTTTCGAATGCTACTGCAAGCGGTTTTTACGTGCGCACTTTGTCTTTTCTTTGTTATACCACGCGCATCCGCGGCCGGTCTGCATACGGGAGAAGCCTCAAAAATCCATGCCGAAGTCGTCTTTCTGGACCCGGCCGGACAGACCACCACTGACGCGAAAGGCATTACTTACACGTCGGGGGGCTGGTCATCCTTTGAGCCTAAAATATATCCCGCGGCTTACCGGGGCACTTATGCCCTTTATTTTACGGGGACTACCCTGCGGTTCGATGTTGCCCTCGCCAATACGGAGATTAACGGGAACAAAAGCTTTAAAGTCCTGGTCCTGGCCGTGAACAGGGTGCTTGAAACAAACGGCTCCCCCGGCATGGAGATCTCTCCTCCCCAGGAATGGACTGTGGAATCTTTAAAACCCGGGGAAAGCAAAACTCTTCACGGTTCCGTTTATATCCCTTATGATCCCGACATACCGTCAGGCCTGGATACCACCAAAATCCGCATACTCCACCTGAACGACGGCGAGAATCCGGACGCCGGGCTTATTAAAGAGTATATTGCAGTCTGGTGTCCGCCCCCCGCCAAACCCTGATATACAAGAGCAGAAAAATAGGGACAGGACACGGGGAGCGAAGCGCAAGTGGATCGAGGGGAATCCTTCCGCCTATTTTTTGGCGGAGTAAAGTCGCAATTAGTGGTAAACACCCAAACGATCTGTGATTTGCCAATGTCCTGTGATTTTGTCGTCTTTAAAATAGTAAACAGTAGCCCCGGACATCTGAATCTGTTTAGCTGAAGCCGGAAAACCCGGGATATCCCCCTTATGCATCCCCGTCCAGAACCATATCATAACAACGGCGTTGCCATCAGCGAATAGCTCCTTAATCTCAAAACATTGGTCAGGGAAAGGTGCGCGCAATAGTCTAACGCGTTCTTTGTACCCCGCAACATCGAGCTCCTTCTTATCCCAAGGATCACCCGGATCGTGGTAAATAGTATATAGCGGGGCAAGATATTTATCCGAGCGCTCAATGTCCCCCTCACTCCATACTTCTCGCACAAATTCGGCCAGTATCTTTTTATTGCGATCACCAGTTTCCATTAGCCTACCTCTACAAATTTTCTCAGTCAGTCAGTTTCCCCAGGGGGAACATCTTAAAGAACTCCATCGGATCCCGTCCGTTCTTGTCCGCGATAAGGAGTTCGTCGGCCAAAAGCTCCACATCTTCAGTGCATTCGGAAAGCTGTCCTTTTCCCGCTTGGGTCAGTTTTACGAAACTCACGCGAGCATCGCCCTCACAGGTTTCACGTTCCACCAACCCGAGTTTTTCCATCGGAAGCAGCATCCTTGTTACGCCGGAAGCCGTAAGCGCCAGTTTGTCGGCCAAATCTATACGCCGCATCCTGCGTTCCGGAGCGGAATTGAGGGAGTAAAGCACTTGAAAACCGCTCCAGCCAAACATTCCGCTGTGTCTGTCAAAGCGGCGCGTTATCTGGGCCCCCACTCTGGCCAGCTTAATAAAGAATTGAAGCTTACTTTCCCCTTGCCTCATATTGCCCCCCCCCATATACTTGACTACTCAAGTATATATCAAACAATCAGGAGTGTCAACGGAAAGAACTGTAGACTGGCTATGTAAACGGGGAAAGGTCATTGTGATTGGGTTCAACAGTAAGCACGGGAGCTGAAATCATGGAAAGAACTATTGGATGCACTGAAATCCATTTATTATTCGCGGTAATTTCCAGTATTTCGGGATATGAAGTGTCAAAACTTTTGAGGAACGGGTCGATATTGCCTAGGAAAGCGCCATTCGGAATGCGAAGTTTCATGCATATATTATACCGGGAATCCCGGTGCCATTTAGAGGGGGAAATAGGTGTCTGTCCCTATTTTCAGAAAAGTATCGGTCCCCCAGAACCTCCGCATTGCCTTGACATTGACATGCTGTTCGAAAAACATCTCGTCCACCAGCAGATGCAGCTTCGGGTCTTTTACCAGCTGGTCCATTAGCGCATTTTCGATATCAGGCACGTCTATATCCAGTTTTACCGCGATATAATCGCCGGGAGCCGCGCTCATGCCCCGCAGAATGCGCCATGGGTTCCATTTGCCGTTAGGGGCCTTCTCCACGCCTTTATTGAAATAGACATAGTGGGGCAAGATATCGTCGGGAACATTTTTATAAATGTCGTCGGGGGAATGTTTTTCAATCTCAAACGAGACGATCCAATCAAACGCCATGCCGCGGCGTTTTAAACGATCCACAAACCAGAGCGCGCTGACCGCGGCGGGGTCTCCGAGCCATTGGTCGTACAAGGAGGCGCCTATATCCATAAGGATATTCTGCCCCGCGCTGGACTCTACGCCATCCGCCGAAACGACGTTCCGCGGGACAAAGCCTCCGACGCGCCAAGAGCCGGTATCATCCGGCGTATCGGTCCATGGAGCCGCCGGGCCTATGAGCAAGTGACGCTTGGAGTAAACAGGACTTTCTCCCGAATTAAACGATAGAAAGACTTCATCACTCACATTCTTCGGCCGCGGACACATAGTCAGCGGATCGCGCAGTATGCCGACGAGCGGCTCGATTAACTGCGCCCGCCTCTTTCCGGTATCCTTAAGGTCCGGACCGCAGCGGAGCGCGTATATCATGCGGGAGAAAAGGCCGATGGATTCGGGGGGAACGGGTTTGCCGCGCAGGACAAGACCGGTGACGGCGGAGATCATCCGAGAGGAGCGCTTTGCCTCCTCCGGCCAAGACAGCGCTTCGCACTCACGGTCCCGGCGTTCACCCGACTCTTCCCCTCCGCTCCACTCATTTTCCCACTGCGACGGCTTATAAGATTCAAACACCCACGCGCATTGCCCGGAACCCGATGCGGGATTTGCGGAAACGCTCCCCGGTCCGAACGCATTTGCCGAGAAAACCCAAAACAACAAAAACGGCAGTATTGTTATATTTTTCATTCATCCCCTCTTGACGCTTTAAATCCCGTCATACCTTGCCGTATCCGTATAGCTGAATCATATTTTCAATCCTAAATCCGGAATAAAAGTTAAACGGGGGTTAAAAAAACTTTGCCGCGAATAAAAAAGCCCCGCCGGACAGGCGGGG
>CAZFMJ010000117.1:0-4814 GCA_964520045.1 uncultured Elusimicrobiales bacterium
CAAAATTATCCCCGGCTTTCATTGACAAAAGCACGGGCAACTGCGCTTTTCAGGTAATAGGACTCTTCCTACTGGTTTCTTTTTTGTACGGACTAAAATCCGCGGATTACGGATTGGCCGGCGTCTCCGTCCTTGTCTTTGCGGGCTTTGTTTTAAGATGGAACGTATTCAGCGGGTATTACAACGTTTCGCTGGAAGGAGACGCCCCCGGGTACTTCGGGCTGGCGCATCTTCTAAGCTGGACGAACCCGTGGTTTACCGGCGTCAGAGAACCGGCGTTCATTTGGCTTCTTAAGCTGGGCCTGACTTTTTTCGGCGATTCGGAAAGAAGCGCAAGGTTTATGACGCTTATTTTTTCCTGCGCATTAATCCCACTTACCTATCTGCTGGCCCGCGCATCCAAACAGACAGCTTTGTGCGGGATTACCGCTGCGGGGCTTACGGCTTTCAATCCCTTTTCAATCTTTATGTCCGTTCAGGGTCTTCAGCTTGAGCTGTTTACCGCCTTGGTATTGATTTTTTCCTATGCATGGCTGAAGGAGAAAGCGCTTGTGCCGGGTTTGGCCGGGGCGATTCTTTCCGTCACGCGGATACAATCCGTGCTGGCTGTTGTTCCCTTGGCGCTTTTTGACGTTTATAAGTCTAAAAAACGTTTCCGCACCGCTTGTTTGTTTTTGGTTCCGGTAATGCTGATTCTTGTTCCGTATCTTGCGGTTGTAAAACATCATACAGGCAGTTTCACCGCCAATTTGGACCATGTCGCGCGGTATTTCCAAAAAGCGGAACAAGGCAATCCAGACACGGCCGGCGGCGTCATGGAGCGGAAAAATATAACTTTGGGAGAATATATTTTTTCCAAAAAATCGCTGTTGGTTTTTTCCCGCAGGTTTTTTGAGGGATATTTGGAAATTCTGTTCAATCCGCTTAATCCGTTTAACAAAATATTTCTCAATTCTCATTATGCGCGGAACTGGAACCTTATCTTTTTGCCGTTTTTTTGGTTCGGGCTTGCGAAATACCTGTTAAGCGGAGATAACCGGCGTTTCCTTCTTCTTCCGGCGCTTTTTATGAGCGTGCTTCCGGCATGGCAGAATTATTTTGCTGAACCGCGTCTTCTTTTCCATGTCGCGCCCTTTTTTGCCGTTATAACCGCCCATGGAATGACAAGCGCCGCATCCCGCGCGGGCGGTTTCTGCCGCAGGACAAGTTTATCCCGGTTCTTCCCCCTTAAAAGCTGTTCTTAATCTGAACCATTTTTATGCAGCCAATCCCAATGCGATAGCTATGCAGGTCTTTGCTTCGGCTATTATCTATAATGCATTTCGTGTAGCACAAAGCCGTATCGCCATAGAGCACGGCATTTCCCCAGAGATGATATCTTCAGCCAAGCTTTATCCAAAATTAGCTGCTGTTTCCGATGCTATAGCGCAATCGGAAGTAATGTGGGAAGCCACATTGGAAAGCAATCCGGGCGTTAAATTAAACAAACCGAGATACAAAAATAGGCCTTTTGCTACAACTACGATAGAAGCTATTTCGGCAGACAAGAGGAAAAAGCAGTATGTAAGAGCACGGTATAAGCCGCGTAGCACCTGGCTTTCATGGAGAAAAATACGGGGAGGAAAGAAACTTATAGAAAAATTATCTTAGCGGGGATGGGTCTAAAGACCTATATGCGGGTGGGCCTTTTGTCTGATAAAACATGGGACTGCCGACCCATGCATATCGTGCGAATAGGGGGTAAACTTAAGTAGTGGGGAGGGGAATAATATGACAAATAGAACCGTAATTCCTGCACTTTTTACGTTCTTTATGTTTGCCTTTTCCAATGCTTATTCCGCAATAATGCCCGCTTTCTCAATACCGGCTGGCGTTTCTTTGCCCATGGCCATAGCCAAAGAGGACGCGCCCAACATAGTAAGAGACAACCCCGTGTACAGGGTAGGAATCGGAGCTATGGAATGTTTCCATGAAGCGGTAAATTCCGCATCGCTTGCAAAGCAGGACGCATGGGAACTTTGCTCTCGCGCGCAGAATGCCGGTCCGGTAAAATGCTACCAAGACGCATACTCTACAACCGGTCTTTCCAGCAGGCAGGCTGTTGAGCTGTGTAAAACCGCGCTGAATGCGGGCCCTTCTTCCTGTTTCAAGGGGGCGTATAATACGACGGTCCTTTCGGTAAACGAAGCTAGCGGCCTGTGCAGGGGATACGGCACAACGGGAACCGCGCAGTGCTATAAAGAGGCTTTTGCCGGCGGCATTTCAAGCGGGAAATCTCTTAGGTTGTGCTCCGGAGCGGTAGATAATTCTCCGGCGCAATGCGTTATGGAAACAAGCCAAAATCTCCCGGAGCGGGAATCAATGCGGCAGTGCCGGGCTTACCAAAAATACAATTAGCAGTTCGCCATCCGAATTACGGCTGAAAACCTGCAACAAAATATTTCGCTGAATTATTTCGCGGACTGGGCTTCCCAGCCATAGATGGCGTCCCTGCCCTCGCGGGCTCCGGCCTCGTCCGGAGCGAATTCCAGATAGCACTTCATGTGCAGTATCGCTCCGTCGTAGTCCTTTACGGCCGCGTAGGTCTGAGCCATGTTATATCTGGCCGCGGCGTACCAGACGCCAAGCTCCAATGCCTGCTGGTATTTGGCTATCGCTTCGCCGTAGCGCTTGTCCCCGGCCAGAGCGTCGCCCCGCACCGCCAGTTTGCGCATTTCCTCCGTCGGTTCGTTGTACTTCTGGGATTTTGTTTTGGCGCACGCTTCCAGCAGTTCGGGGCCGTATTTCTCATAAGCCTTTTTGATAAGCGCCATGGCTGTAATAAGTCAGCCCGCGGTTATTATAAGCGCCCCAGTGGAATGCGCATAGAACCCCCCGTGTAATAATATAATGTTCTTTGGATATTAAACATTTCAATTCGCGCGCTATCAATATCCGCCGCAGCTTGTGGTAGAATATATGCCGGCGCATAAAGTTTATTTCGGATCCGGTATTTGACCAGGCGCAAAATAATGGATTATAAAACCCGCCGCACAATAAGAATCGGCCCGGAACATAAAAGATATTTAAATATTTTTGTTTTATCAATGCTGGTTTTTTCGGCGACAATTTTTTCTTCCGACTTTATAAAAGACGATTGCTATGTTATAGCTGAAAATTTTCTTTTGCGAAGCTGGCGTTCGCTGGGCGGTCTGCTTAAAACCGGCTATTGGGAAGGCGCCTTGGGGGCGGAGGCGCCGGTGCAGGAATTCAGGCCAGCGCTGATGCTTACGTATTTCTTCAACTATCTTCTTTCCGGCCCGGGTGTATGGGCCTATCATTTTTTTAACGTTATTCTTCATTCGATAAACAGCGTCCTGATTTTTTCTTTTTTGGGGAGATTCTATGCCAGGCGCATCGCTTATGCGGCGGCGCTGTTATTCGCCGTCCTGCCGGTGCACTGCGAGGCGGTCGCCTATATAAGCGGCAGATCGGAATTGTTACTACTGACGTTCCTCCTTATATCGTGGACGGAACTGCATAAAAATCCAAAACCGTCCGTATCTGGTATCGGGTGTTTTTGTCTTGCCCTTTTGACAAAAGAGCAGGCGGTTGTATTCCCCGCGGTCGTATGTATGGCTGATTGGGTGTTTTTTAGAAAAACAATTTGGGAACCGCCCGAAAGAAAAAAAATATTATGGCTGGTTTCCTGCGTCGTCGTTTATTTTATCATGCGCGGTCTGGTTTTAAGCCGGGCGATACACGGCGGAGTCGATTATTTCGCCGGCCAGACATACCTGATAAGACTCTTGACAATGTCCCGCTTTGCGGGCGAGCATTATCTGTTTCCGCTGGTATTCGGATTAAATCTTAGGGCTGATTATTCCAAGCCGTTAATCCCTTTTGCCTCTTCATGCGATTGGTTCGCATGGGCATACCTTACGGCGGGGGTATCGGCGATGTGTTTTTCGGCATGGTTTTTGATAAAAACAAGGAGCAAAACAGCTTTTTGGCTGCTTTTTTCCTTTATTTTTATCCTTCCCGTATCAAACCTTATTTTCAGCCTTGATACCATAGGGGCGGAACGGTTTTTATATATACCGTCTTTGGTCTTTTGCCTTTTTGCCGCGCAGTTATTGGAGCGCGTAAGCCCAAGATACATAAAGATAGCATTTGTGAGCCTTTTGACATGGTATGGTTATTTAACTTTAGAACGAAGCATTGTTTGGACATCGGCGCATAATTATTATAAAGCTTCTGTTAAAGAAAATCCTGTTTCTGCCGGAGCAAGGAGCGGATTGGGAGTGGTTTTAATGCAAAAGGGAATGCACGAAGAAGCTGAAAACCTGTTCCTTGTCGCCGTAAACCTGAGTCCGCAGGGTGCGGCGCCGTATTATAATTTGGGAATGCTTTATTTTGAGAAAAACGATATGAATAAAGCGGGTATGTATTTTGAAAAAGCGATTGAAAAAAATCCCGCAAATGCAGACGCATTTATTTATATGGCTTTAATATGCGAACGGCAGAAGAAGATCGAATCTGCCGAAAAATTTTATATTAGAGCGCTTGATTTGCGTTCATGGGATGCAAGGGCTCAATATAATATAGCCCGGCTATATCTTACTTCGGGAAAATATGAGGAAGCCTTGCGGCATTTTCGGGAATTCCTAAGATTAGATCCATCCGACCCCGCCGCAGCAGCAGTAAAGCGGCTGCTTGCTGATATAAAACAACAGCCGTGAAACCATGTTCGGTTTCACGGCTGTCTTGAGTCGCTCAACTGTTACATCAATAAGACGTCCATTTGTTTCCCTTGCCGTCGTTATGCGTGCAGT
>CAZFMJ010000118.1:0-4792 GCA_964520045.1 uncultured Elusimicrobiales bacterium
AGCGCCTTCCTTTTCCCTTCCCTTCCGGAATCAGCCACCCTTCTTCTACCAGCCGTTTGGCGCGTCGCAGGGCCGTTTGGCGGTCCACCTGCCAGATATTACGCAGAGCATGGTTGGAGAGAGCCCCGATTCGCGAGAGTTCGGTCTTTAGGCTTTTGAAGTAATCCGGGGTGACTGGGTGTCCTGAACTTAGCATATAAACCCGGCCGCCTTTCTTTTCAGGTTGAATGACAGGTTCTATATGGATACCAGATTGACAAGAAGCCCTTCAGGGCCTGGTGATGGATATGAAATTTAAGTCGCCCTCGCGGCGGATAAGCTTTATTGATAGGTTGTTGGCAGTATCCACAAAAACGCTCTTTTTTTCCGTTCGCAGGTCGAAGGTGGCATGCTGAAGGCTCGGTTTGTCGGGTTCTGCATCCCTGACTTTCAAATAACAGTCACCGTCATACATACAGTTAGCGATATTTTCATTGACGAAAGTTACCAGCATGCCCTCATCAGGTAGTTGCCGGTCGAATCCTAGTCGCCGTCTCACTTCGACCAGATAGTAGGAGTGGTCACTCAGCGGAATCTTGATCGCTTGGAGGCCGTCGGTTTTCACTTCAGTGGGTTCTAATGTGACCAGCGCAGCAGTTGAATCGGGTGGCAATATTTTTATGTTTTTTTGCGGCAGCCAGCCGAGCTTAATCTTGTGGTACGCGGAAAAATGAAAAAAACCACGGACAAGAGACATCAGGCACCACGGCCCCACGTAGATATCGGCCTGTCCGCCTTTTTCGTACGTCTTCTCATCATAGAGATCTCTCAGTCCGAGATAGTGCCCGATCTCATGCGCATAGACCATGGTCCCCAGGTTTTCAGTCAGCAGGATGACGTGTTTCGTGATGATGCCCTTACCGGCGCTGAACGTCACCCGACCCGCCATGCCTCTGATCTTCTTGGCGCTGGGTACGACAATCATCACAATATCGTACTTTGACAGGTCAATAGTTTTGGACGCTGCGGCAAGAATGTCGCCGGCCATCGTTTGGATGCGGAACCAGCCTGCCGGCCAATCGCGCCCTTCTACATCGCCATAAGAGCTAAGCGGCTTGTCCAGGAAAATCCAATCCTGCATGACCTCGCCGGTTATTGAAAATGCGTCGTGGGAAACCTCTTGATAATAATCATTGAGAGCCGGAAAAAACTTCGCCACCGTTTCACCGGTGGAAATGGTGTGCTTGGCATCGGGAAACTCAGCTAATACAACAGCAACTTTCAGGCTTCCCTGGATCGGTCCAGGTTCCATTGAACGCAGCCAATTTGTGTAAAATTGTGCCGTGGAAATACCGGTGGCTTGCTTGAAGGCCTCGGAAAAATTCAGGGTTCCCATTTCGTTGAGCAGGTCCTGGAATTGTTTTATGGAATACTTTTGAAAGAAAAGCCACATCATCGACTCGGCTTGATCGTAAGCTATGCTTCGCGTTTTGTTAAGTTCTCGCCACTGGGAATCATTCTCCATTTTCTCTATAGGAATGAAATTTTTCCTGTCTTTTCGTTGCAGCCTGCTTTTCAGTTCTATTGGATCGCTTCTGTTAAATACTTGATCTGCCAGGAAGAGTGCCGTGCCATGCGCAAACCAATTAGCTTCCCACAACCGCATTCTATCCACATGACTTTCCAGATAGGAGTAGGCGACTTCGTGGCAAATACCGTTTGAATCCATCTCAGGCGGCACCAGAAGTTTTCCATTCAATGGACGAGGGGCGCCACCATGAGCAAAAAACGCGGTTCCCTCCTTTGAAAATCCCAATTCCTTAATCAGTCCGTCTACGAGTGATGCCTGGCTGCCATATGCGAATATGGTTAGTTTTTCCGGTGTGTGCGGGAAATATCCGGCAAAGCCGTTTTTACACGTAGTCAAAGTGTCTGTCAATTCTGAGATACGTTCGGCGGTAGCATCCTTGTTTTGTATGGTCCAAAAAGAAGGTGCGTTTGTGTCAGCGGCTATAGCCTCGTGGCTGGTCAAGCCCGGAGTTAGGATGATAAACGCAGCAATAACGATATCACTCATCATCTTGCAACTGCGGGGAAATGTTTGGGTTTCCATATTTTACTGCACTGCATAAAATCATACAACATTCCCCCAATGTGTTGAAAATCCAAGTAAAAGACAAAAGCATGGTCTCTCATCGATAATTTAAAAAGTAGGCGGGTCTAGTGGGACGAAGCGGGTAACCGCCCTGGAGCTGAACAAACGAATTAAACTCATTTATTCCCCCCTTCCCGACCTTTCAACGGCCACTTTGGGCCAAAAACTGCGTTATTTGCGCCATAAGTGCCGGCTGACACCGGAAAAATTCTCAAAAAACGCGGGAATCGCAAAAAACAGTCTGCTTAGGCTGGAACGGGATGAAGCAACGCCGCAGGATTATATTCTGGGCAGGATACTGCGGTATTGCGGCGCCAGTATAAAAGAAGTATTTCCGGATTGCGATATATGCGATTTTCTTATCCACCCAACCGATTTGGGCAGTAAAATTAGGAATTTCCGACCGCAATTTATGGAAAATATACGAACGAAATTTATGTAAACTATTTAGCAGACATTAGTCTGCCGTAGAGTCCAGTAACCATTTCCAAACCGGAAGAACTGAGATTTTTACTCCGCGTTCTCTGATTTCTTTTTCCGTATCCATCGTTAGTATCAGTCCTTTCTTAAGCCTGAATTCCGCGCAGGCATTCACCAAGCCGGATATCTCTCTGTTTGCCGAGTTAACATTAAGATCGTAGCAGACCTGGCTGGCGCAAGTTATTCTCTTGCCTTTGCGTAGCACAAAATCACATTCAGAAGTGCCGTCATTCCAGTAATACATACTGGACCCATTAAGATAACTTCTGCGTTTTAATTCAATGGCTACGGTATTTTCCAGCAGTTTGCCCAGATTTTTGGTGAAATCCAGGGATAGGGCGCGGATGATTCCATTGTCGGTAACGTAAACTTTTTTAAAAGTGGAAAGCTGCTCTTTTACCTTATATGAAAAATTATTGACCGTAAAAAGCAGATAAGTGTTTTCAAGATATTTCAGATATTCCCGGCAGGTATTGGGGCTTTGAATGTTAATTGACCGGCTTATTTTGCTGAGAGAGAGCCTGGTGCCGAAATAATTCACCGCCAGCAGGGAGAATTCTTCCAGCGCCGCTGTATGCCGAACTCCGTACCTGACCGCTATGTCTCTGGTGATTATGGAATTAAATAATGTTCTGATGAATTCCGGCCCGAATTTCCGGTATTCAAAAAGGCCGCCTTCCGATAAGTATCGCGTAAAATTGCCGTAAATTGCTGCCTTGCGGCGGGTTGAATACGGCGGGTTGGATACGTCAACTCCGCTGAATTCCAGATACTCGCGGAAGCTTTGCGGAAAAATGGTAACAGTTGAAAATCTGCCGGTAAGGCGGGTGGCTAGTTCCGAACTTAGCATCGCCGCATTTGAGCCGGTGACTATTACCCTGAAATTTTCCCGCAGTCTTCCAGCGAATAATTCCCAGCCCGGGATATTCTGCGCCTCATCAAGAACTATATACTCCGGGTCGTCGTAAAGTTCCTGGAAGCATTCAAGGAGCGGGGCGAAGTCCGCGTTTTTAAATCCGGCGAGGCGCTCGTCGTCGAAAGTTATAAAGGCGCTGTTTTTGTCTTGCGCCAGTAAACGGGAAAAAACCGATTTCCCCGCCCTGCGCATGCCGGTTATCAAAAGTATATTCGGGTGGCGTAAATGCGCGGCGGCGGCTTTTAATCCGGTCCGTGTTATCATTTTTTCTGTCATAAACTTAAGTTCTGAAAGTTCTTTCTGGTCCACAACTATGTTTTTTAGTGTTTCTTTATTCATAATGCATATAATAGCATATTATTTGCATTAACAAAGCGTATATCTCATTTTCTTCGGTTATTGCGGATTGAAAAAATCACACTTCGGCGATATTGGCAGAAATTGATAACGATGTCCGATTGAGCTGGCCTGCGATATGGGAATGGCCTTTGGGGAACGATTCTGCGAGCAGGTGAATTCTTTCCGCGAAATTCATGGCCTTCTGATAAACATCCAGTTTTTCAAATAAAAAGGCCATGATAATTTTTGCGCGGCCAAAAAATACAGGCTGAAAATAGAAAATCGAAATTAGACCGCAATCGAAGTTGGTGTTCTTCCTATTTTCGATTCTCGACTTTCGATTGCTCTGTGCTTTTTGCTCTGCAAAAAACACGGGTCCGTCGGTCTTTGAACAATTTCGGAGCGATTTAACGCAGTTCCCGGACTAAGTCCCCGCGCCCGCCTAGAATTCAGCAGGACTTACTGGAAGCTCGCCAGCTCAAAGAACGCCTTAAAAAAACGCCGGGGCTTACCAAAACCGCCTTGGCCCGTGAGCTTGGGATTACCCGTTTTGAGGTAATCCGCCGGCTGAACCTGCTCCGGCTCGCACCCGAGATTCAGGAGCGCATTCTGGCTCTGTCGCCGGCTGCGCGCCGATGCCCGATAAGCAAACGAACGCTGCGGCATATTACGGTGATTCCTGATTTTGAGCGCCAGAAAATGGAGTTTAAGAATCTAATCTCCCAGCCAATTGTAGGAGCCTTCTGAATTTTTAGGCGCTTTCTTCTTCTCTGGCTGACAACTCATCCATCTCTGTTTTGGACAGGTTCGGCGAGAACCACCGTTGAGCTATGAATGTCGGCACGATAGCTGTGCCTATGACCACCGCGACTAGTGTTGCGACAAAGAAATTACGCAACATTTGGAGGCCCAGGCCTGAGCCG
>CAZFMJ010000119.1:0-4693 GCA_964520045.1 uncultured Elusimicrobiales bacterium
TTTCCCATTTTTCCGACGAGATTTCAAATCAAAAATCTTTTTTCAGTGAGCCCTAAATAGCTATGAGGTATTTCATCTTCCGCATACGGTGCGGTAACAATATGTTTGCACCCGGGACACCAATAGCGGTTTATGGATATACTTCGTTACTTCAACCCGTGCCGGAATAATGTCTTCTTGTATGTGTTCTGTGGTATCTATGGGTTTGCCAAGAGCGTGATCGCATTCAGGGCATTTTTTAAGTTTTTGTATAATTTTGTGGTCAATATGGCCGGGCTTGGGGCGGGTGCATCCTTTGTGTCCGTCTTTTCTGCCCCAGCGATATGGCGGCAGGCTGCGGGATCTAACTTTCTTGGGGGCAATTGTTTTTTCTGATGTGTTCAGCCTGGATTTTTTTAAGCGCTCTATTTCTTGGCGCAGATTATTATTTTCTTTGCGAAGTTTTTCGTTTTCAGCTTCCAAGAAATTATATGGTCAACAAGTTTTTCTTTGTCATCTTGGAGCCACAGCGTTTTTTGCGCCATGGTAATATGATAAAAATATTTACAAAAAGTACAAGTCTTTTTTTATCTTCGGGGAATTGAAGGGAAATTGCGTTTTTGGGCAGGCAACCGCTTCACTGCGGTAAAGAGATACGAGATACAAATAATCGAAGTTATTAAGATATTAAGAACCGCCCCCTATCCCCAAAAAAATACCCCCACCAAATTTTTTATGGTAGGGATATTTTTAATTTCACTTCGTCAATTCGCGGATATCTCTGACCTTTACTAATGCGGCATCCCAACCAAGATTATAATACACTTGCGCTTTACCATTAAGAAAAAGCGCAATCACAGTTCCAATTTTATTTTCCTTGTCAACAACCTTATCGCGAAGACAGATATTCCCAAGGCAATTGCCAGACACCGACCTAGTTAATTCATTGATATCTTTAACCTTCACTAATCCGGCATCCCAACCAAGATTATAATACACTTGCGCTTTACCATTCCCAAAGATTGCTTCAACAATTCCGACATTGTCTTCTATATCTATAACTTTATCTCCTATGCAGACACCGCCCAGACAAGGCGTATTTGAAGTAATACTCTGGCCAGAAGCCACAGGAGTGCCGCCAGCTAACATTACGGCTAAAAACATTATCCGTAATTTCATTTTATTCCTCCCCCGTATTTTATTTTTGATAGCTCCTTCCTACTACAGCCTATCGCAACAAATCATATCACAGAATCCTTTTCCCCGCATGAGCCCAAAGGGCAAACTTTTCCAATCTTTATGCCTACCTCAAAAATAGAGCGAAAGTCCTATGCGAGACCAACGGGGAGAGGGTTATTACGGAAGTTCCGGACAGATTTTGCTTCAGGTTGATGCCGCGAAGTTCAAATCCCGTCGTTTGAGAACGATGGGTTTGAAAAACACTACCACACAGCAATATCGGCTATTTTTGGAGGGCGGTAGGACAATGTGTGGCATCGCCGATCGAATAAATTTAAATGCATCCTAATCACGGGCTATGGTTTTTTCAAGATAAATGAACAGACTTAGCTCCATAGCTGATTTTGTGCCGATAGTGGCAACCCATTGGCCGTTTGCGTCCAATTCAACGTAACTAACGGAATTATCTTCGCCGCGCTTTAAACGAATTGTCGCTTTATTAAAAGGTAAAACCCCAAACTTTTCATATATGCCTTCGCCGATAGTTAGAAAATTAGGCAAATGGGGATTCGCATAAGTTCCGTCTGGATTTTTCATGGAATCGTCTACAATGAAGTCCAAACGGATAAGTTTGTTTGCGGTGGCAAGATTCTGCAAATCTTCGTCAGTCTTGTCTATTTCAGATAAAAGCCGGAGTTCCTGATATGAATTTGTAACTTTGCTCACATAAACTATCCAGCCCTCTCTGCCGTATGATATTTTTAAGTGCGGGCCACCTTTAACAATCGTTAGCTCTATTTTTTTATTCGGCGCTATATCATATTCGGCAAATACTTCTGAAACCTTTTCCTCAAAAGACTGGGCTTCTGCGCTTGGATTTCCATCTGGAGTTAACAGTGACGCATCAATGTTTATATCAAATCCGCTAATTTTTTTATTAAGCACATTTTTAGGCACTGTTTTAAGCCCATTTTTGTTGAATTTTTTTAATTGATCAGCCCCTTTAACAGGAAAATTTTCCCTTGGGCCGTTAAATGCTATCCAGAATTTATCTTCATAAATTTGGGAGCCGGTGTCCCAGTTTTGTGAAATAACTTTACCCTGCGTTGGGTCAACGAGAATCCATTGCCTGTCGTCGGATACGACCACTCCCGTATGGTCGCTGAAATTATAAAGCAAAGAATTGAGCGATAAATCGACGGCATGTATAAAACGCACATCAAGGCCGGTTTTCCGCATTAAAGAATAAAAAACGGTGGCATAATCACCGCACCCCGAACTTAGCCCGCTTGCCAATATCTCATCAGCTGCCCTACGGTAGAGAAATAGTTCTTTTTGTCCGCGTTCCTGTCTGCCCTCGACCATTACTGTATATTCCAGTCCGGGTTTCATCATTTTTATTTTTTTTACTTTATCCAAAGCATCTTGTATGAGTGCAACGATATCTTCTTTCGCGTTTTTAGATGCGGTGGTTTTTGAAAAAGTAGTTGCAATATCGGAGTTATTTTTAGACGGAATTTCAATATTATGCGAGTTTAAAAAATGCGGCGTCAAAGCTTGCGCCGTTATTTTTAACTCTGGTGATTGTGCTAATGCGTAATTTGCAATGCCGCAGAATATCAGATGTAGTAATATGTTCATACAGCCACCGGTACCCTATATATATTTGCCCATATAATACCATGCGCGCCATCCTACTGACAGGGTCAACGGGGCAGGGGGCGTCTGGGCCATTTGACCTACAGTTTAAGAACTATTCTGGGAGTTCATGTGCTGTCACTTGGGGCTATGATTTGGAGCGGATTGCCAACGGAGAGAGGGTTATTACGGAAGTTCCGGACAGATTTTCCTTCAGGTTGCTGCCGCGAAGTTCAAATCCCGTCGTTTGAGAACGATGGGTTTGAAAAACACTACCGTAAAAGGAAAAGCGGAACCGCACAATGATGCGCGGCTCCGCTTTTTTGTAGGTAGGATTTATATCGCGTGGATAATGACGTAAAACATAAGTTCGGGTTTTACGTGGGGATCTCCATAATTTTTGTAAACAGCGACAATACTTTTTCCTGGTTTTATCGCTGTTAATTTCGCCTCAAAAATACTGAGCGGGGATATTCTTGGTATTTTGGGCGGAATATGGTTTGGCGGAAATACATATTCTATCTGGTCAAGTATTCCAATGAAGTCATTATGAGATGTTATCGCATAATATCCGTTGTCCAGATCTGAACTAAGCTTCAAATGAAGTTCTTGCCATGTTTTTACAACAATTGTCTTTCCATTGTATGGGGAAACATCTATTATCCCCTCCTGCATGACAATTTCTTCATTTGTTCCTATTATAGCCGATGCCACAGTCGGCTGAATGCCGCCTTCTGCGGGATTGTTTTCCAAACTGATAACGTTTACGGGCAAGAATGCCGTCGTATATGCTATCAGGAATACGCATGTCATTTTCATTGTGTTTTGTCTCCTTTCTATGATTTTTGTACAAACAAAAAGAATATCCGGCAGTAAAGGCAGATTAGAGTGTTACAAACTGATTTGTGTGAAAATATGGTTACGGGAAGTATCTGCCTTACCTGCGGGGAATGCTACGCCTACGGCAGATATAATTGACCGGAAAGAAGACGGGTGTGTTTATGAGCAAACTTATGGTTTGAACTATCAGACTCATATATTAATTATACAAAATTTTTGTGCTAATTTTTCGAAAATATCTTGTTCGGAATTTGGGTTACGAAAAAGTCCTTCCGCTTCGGATGGCACTGCGCCGCATGTGTCCAATCCCGTCGTTTGAGAACGATGGGTTTGAAAAACACTACCACAGCAGATTTTAAGGATGGAAACCTATTCTTTCTTTCGGTTTTTCAGGAGTCGGTGCCATCAATTCTCGAATGGCATCAAAAACTACCCTAAATTGATCATCATGTTTCCTTTCCAATTCATCAAGCCGGCGGGCTAAATCTTTGTTGGATGCCAACATCTGACGCAAACGTACAAAAGCTCTCATTATCGCAATATTAACCTGAATAGCACGCTTGCTCCGCAAAACGCTGGACAACATAGCTACGCCCTGCTCAGTAAAGGCATATGGGGTTGCTCTACGGAGGCCGCCCCAACTTGAAGTCACAAATTGTGATTTCAAGATTTTAAATTCCGAAAGCGTTAATTGGAACATAAAATCTTTTGGGAATCTTTCAATATTTCGCTTGACAGCTTGAACTAAAACCCGAGGAGCAACTTCATATAGCACGGCCAAATCAGTGCTTATCATAACCTTATGGCCGCGTATCAGATAAATCTTGTGCTCAATATGTCTCATCGGAACGAGAGATTTCATGGATACATTATACGAAAAATCTTGAAGCCTTCTGACAAAAAGTCCGCCTTGACTCTTCGCCAATCATGAAGGATGACGCGCGAAGATGCGCTTAAGGAAGCGGGGCGGATAACAGGGGTCAGCGAAGCTGACTTAAAAAGTTTGGCTCTTCCGGTTTTGTTGTACATGAATAATGTAGTTTCTTAGACGGTAAAA
>CAZFMJ010000120.1:0-4639 GCA_964520045.1 uncultured Elusimicrobiales bacterium
TGCTATCGGGGGACTTTTATTCCCTTGACATGCCTTTTCATAGATGACTGGTGACGTCTTAATTATGGAATTATGAACGTTCCCTTTTTTATTTTTTCAGGAGACACCTGCCTGCCGGAAAGAAATAAGAGCACATTTTCCGGGTCGGCGGTCATTACGGTGAAATAATTATCCAATGATTTCCACTCAAGCGCCGCGTCTTTCGGCGCATAGCCTTCAAAAACTATTTTTCGGTCCGCTTCAACTTTAATCCATGTTTTTTTCTTAAAAACTGCTTTAAGCTGCGAGCCTGGAAGCTGTATCGTTCCTTCGGCCAGCGTATGCGCTATCGCGCCGGTATTATTGGACATGGCGACTGAAAGCGGAGGCGTGCGCCATAACCATAAAAGACCGGCGAAAATAAGGGCCGCCGCCAGTCCCGTGATTCCCGGATGGGGCATTGAAAAACTTTGCGGAATGATCTCATTGGCGTAATGTATGAATATTTTCGAATTTACCGAAAAGGAGTTCCGCTCGCTCTGTTCCCGCGGCGCGGACTCGGGTTCTTCTTCGGTTTTTAGCGGTTTTGGATGATGTTCTTCCCATAGCCGGTCAAAGTCCAGATTAAGGAGTTCGCAATAACTTTTTATAAATCCTTTTACGAATATGGGAGCGGGCAGTCCCGCGTCCTGCGCGTCGTCTTCCAGCGCCTGGATGAATTTTGCGGGTATTTTTGTGGCGTTATGCACCATTTCAAGGGTGAGGTTCTGTTTCCGGCGCTCATTTCTAAGCGCGCTTCCGATCGTGGGGCTTTTTCCGCCGCCGTCCGGAATGCCCGCAGTTTTGTTGCCCTGCAGATGGTTTAATGGGCTCACCGCTTCGCTGTTATTGTCCGTCACGGAAACCTCCGGGAAAATCGATTATTGAAGTTCCTTTAGGGGGGGTGAAATCGAACATGGTCTGCGGTATTTTGGCGTTTTTTTCTATGGAGCTAAGAGTCGTAGTTACTTCCGTACTGCCGGTATTAAGCGTTATTCCTGCCGGAAAATAGTCCTGCGTGGATAACTCAATGGTCAGAGTATACATCTGCGGATCGCGTTTGGGAGATAGTTTCAGCGAGATGCGGCCGGCGCTGAACGAAGACGTGTCCAGGATTATCGAATGTTTGTCTATGATCCGGGAATAACCGCCGAAGTCGGCTATTCCCGAAAAAGCGCCGCTTTGTGTTTTTTTCCATGCTTCCCAATTGGCTTTTACCGCCTGAGAGTCGGAAGGTTTATATATCCAGATGTTTTTTTTATCCGTATAAACTATCTGCCTTGCGGGCAGCGAATGTTCTATGCGCAGATTGTCCGGTTTAAGATAGTGTATTCTGCCTTCCATGTTCTGACTCAGCCCCGCTTCGGTGAAATTGACCGTTTGCTTAAAATCCGCCTTAAGGCTTTCCAGTTTGTTATCCCACTGCGTCAGCAGTTTTACGGCCTCCTGCGCCGTGGGGGGTTTTTTGCGGAACGCCGCGGTGGATAATTCCATGCCGGAAGCCGCGCCGGTTGAAAGGGATGTTTTATCCTCTTTGGAAAAAATGGGATCCGCCGCGCATATTATTAAAATAACCGACAGCGGAAATACCGGGAAGTTCATGGAGTCTCCCCCGGGGAGGATGAAATTTCTTCCTTCATGTTTACGCCGGCGTTTTCACCGCCGGTTCCCGACATGAGCGCAAGCTGCGTTTCAATCTTGTCGAAAAATATTTCCCAGCGGTTCGAGCCTTCCGGCTTATGTATGAATCCTTCCATTTCCAGTATGCTCAGGATGTTCGTGGCCCTTGCCGACGAACCAAAATGCGCCTTGAGAAGATCCTGGGAGACCCGTTTGCGTTCCTGTATCAGCTTCAGCGCCTGCTGGAATTCTTCGGGGCTTGAACCTTTGCCTTCCGCTTCATTTTCGCTTTTTTCCGAAGGAAGTATCGGCGGAGGGTAACAAGGCTCTCCCTGCGCTCTGATGAAATCCGCCGTTTTTAGAATTTCATCTTCGGAGACATAAGCGCCCTGTATTCTGGCCGGTTTTTGCGCGTCGGCGGCGAGATAAAGCATGTCGCCTTTTCCCACCAGAGCTTCCGCTCCGACCGCGTCGATTATAACGCGCGAATCCGTTTTTGAGGTGACCTGCATGGCTATGCGGCTGGGAAGATTGGCTTTTATTACGCCGGTAATCACATCCACCGAGGGTCTCTGCGTGGAAAGAACAAGATGTATTCCCACGGCTCTGGCCATCTGCGCGAGGCGCTGTATCGAATCTTCCACTATATCCTTGGCCTGGAGAATAAGATCGGCGAGTTCGTCTATCACGACGATAATGTAAAATTCCTCGTCTTCGCCGTGTTCTCTCGCGAACCTGTTGTAAGAAGAGATGTCTTTAACCCGCGCCTTTTCAAATTTGGCGTATCTTTGCTCCATAACTTTCGTAAGGGCGACGAGAGATCTTGAAGCGTCTTTTGACTGCGTTATTACGGCGGCCTTGTCGCAGGTTACGCGGGGGTCGTATAAATAGGGGATCTTGTCATAAAAAGTAAGTTCCAGCCGTTTCGGATCTATCATCAGAAATTTTACGGTATCGGGCGTATTGCGGAATATCAGCGACAGGATGAACGCATGCAGAAATATGCTTTTTCCGCTGTTCGTGGCCCCGGCAACCAGCAGATGCGGCATTTTTTCAAGGTCCGCCACCGCGGGAGCGCCCTCGCCGTATCTGCCTAGCACGAAAGTCAGCGGTTTTTTGTTTTCCGCGAACAGCGCCGTTTCCAGTATCTCCCTGAGATATACCGGCGCCGCCTTGGCGTTCGGTATTTCAAGGCCTATGGCGGCTTTTCCGGGTATGGGCGCTATGACTCTTATCCCGTAAGCTTTCATGGCAAGGGCTATGTCGTTTGAGAGCGCGACCACGGAACTTACCTTTACGCCGGGCGCGGGCGTCACTTCATAGCGCGTTATAACCGGCCCCGGATAAACTCCGGAAACATGCGTTTGGATGCCGAAGCTGGCAAGCGTTTCTTCAATGCGGCGGCCGGATGATTTTATTTCTTCGTCCGAAGGTCCTAAAATTTTTTCAGACGGCGTATTTTTAAGAATTGAGGCGGAAGGCAGTTTGAAATTCAAGAAAGCCGGTTTTGATTTTTTGGGCGCTTTTTCCTCCGGTTTGTAATCGCCGCCCGAAGAACCGGAGGATCTGCTTATTTTAAGTTCGGGAGGAGCGGCGGGTTTTTCCGCCTGAACCGCCGCCGGAGGCTTAAATATTTCCGGCTCAGGGAGAGTCTCGGCCGTTTTTTCTTTCTCGGAAACTATTTTCAGCTTGTTTTTTAATTCTTTTCTGGCTAAAATCCATTCTCTGTAATCCTCCGCTACGGTTTTTATCAGTTTTTTAACGATTTGTATCCACGGTATCTCGAAAAATATCTGAATACCCGCCAGGAAAACCGCAAGACTGAAAAAGGCCGCTCCCACCGTCCCCAGCATTTGTACGAGAAGTTCAGCCAGCCATGCGCCGATTCTCCCCCCGTTTAAGTTTAAGATTTTAAGCTCTGTGGAAAGAGCCGATAGAATAAGAAAAATGCCGGAAAACAGCGTGATGCCGCCTCTCGGACGTTTTTCGGACGCGATAAGCATGACCGAGAGGCCGTATAGTGTTAAAAGGGGAAGAAGGTTGCCGGAACTGCCGAACAGGCTGAAGATAACGTCAGAGATGCAGCGTCCGAAAATTCCGCCGGAAGAACGGCTCCATAACGCCCAGCCGAGCCATATGGATGCAAAAAAGGCGGTCACCCAGTAGGATGCCCATACCCATGGAGAAAGCGTTTTTTTTTTTCTAACTGACAGGTTGTGTCTCATTTTTTATCGGCTGGGAAGAGACAGCTTTCACCCTGTAGGTGAGTTCTTCGGGATAAAACTCCGCTTTGCCCTGGCTGCAAAGCCAGCCCAAAGCCATATAAAGCAGGGAACTGGACAGGCGCAGCCGCATCTTTATATCCCATGCGGTTATTTCTCCGTCCGAGGCAAGCAGTTTCTCTATCCTTTCAGCCGCGGACGCTATATTCAGGGTAAAAGCTGCGGAGGGATTTTCTGTCATTTTTTTTCTATGGCGAAAAGTTCCTGGTTTGTCGCGACCGGCTTGCCGTTTTCCACCAGAACTTTCGAGATCACGCAGTCGGTTTCGGCTTTTATTTCATTGAAAACTTTCATCGCTTCGATTATGCACAGAACCTGTCCGGACCGCACGGTATCGCCTTCTTTCGCAAAAGGCGGACTTGAAGGCGACGGGGCTCTGTAAAAAATGCCCGTCATCGGGCTTTTTATGCGGCCGCCCTTTATTTCATGCGCGGATGAAGCGCCGGGATCGGAGCGTTTTTCCTGAAGCTGCGCTTTTGCCGCCGAAAGTGCGGTTTCAGGGGAGATTTGAGGGGGATATTGGCAGACCGGAGGCATGCGGACCAATTTTACATGCGTGTCATCCTTGCTGAATTCGATGGAGGCGAGTTTATTCTGCTGCATGAATTCGTAAAGATTCTGAACCTCTTTTAACACGGGGGACGCCCCGCTTCCGCGGGACTGCGAGTCGTGGATTTTTTTTATAGACTCGGCTGCCCCGCCTCGCGGGACAGTCTCTT
>CAZFMJ010000121.1:0-4461 GCA_964520045.1 uncultured Elusimicrobiales bacterium
ATGTGGGGAATGTTCTACTGCTGAAATCTGAGGAACTTACCGCTGCTCCTATCAGGAAAAGCTCCAGCCAGAGTGAAGCACGTTCTTTTTTGGTCAACCAACCGAAAACCGGCTGTTATTGCATATTGAAATGCTTACCAAGAACGGTGCCTGCCAATTTTTCTATTTCAATGCACGCATTACCACCAAGTCTGCCGTCTTTTGACCTTTTTGGAGAAATCGGCCTTGCGACCATTGCACATTCCCATCGGCCCCGCATTGGATAGCGCCCGACTCTCCCAATCCAGTCTATCAATTTCCCGACCTGTGCTCAAACATTCAGGCGGGCATTCAGCCGAGCGGCCGTTATTTTTTATTCTAACGGAAATTATGATATTTCTTTTTTGGGACGGAATGATTTTTCTGCGGACTTTTTTGCGGACACAGAATAGGAGTCGTAGGCTTTTTTGAACTTGGGATTTTTCAGCTTTTGGGCGAGACATTTCTTGAAGCTTGCATACGGTAATTCCATAAAAACTGCTTTTTTACGACGAGAAAATTAAGACTTAAAACACTTGACTTGTCAAGGCCTTGACCAAAAAACTCCCCGTCTTGGACGAGTTTCGGAACTATTTAAAGAACCTTGAAGCCATAGAACCCCTTTTTGACAGGGTGGGGTTGTGAATCTATGAATTATCTCCCAATTGGGATGGTTTTAGAACTTCAACTTCATTCTGATGACATCGCCTCATTAAAAGCATTTAGGAATGTTTTGTCGGAACATAAAGCGGAATAATATGCTGCAATACCATCCAGGAATTCTGGCACAAGCCTATCTATATTTATTGAACAAGGGACATCGGAAGATTTATAAACATATTCTGTAATCCCATTCGCATCCTCATGAATACCGACATTATTTTTCATAAACATCTGATGAATAAGACCGTTTCGATAATAATTAGCAAGGATATTTTCTTTGTCGGTAAAATTTTCCATAGCTTTCCATAATTTGGGCATGTATTTAGAAACAAAACCAGAAACTTTTTCATTGGTTTTGGGATTTTTGTTGTTTTCAAGAAATGCCAATCCTTTTCCAAGTGTTTCTGAATATAAGAAAATCATTGCAGTCATTGGGACCGGGTGACGGTGATGTGCATAGATAAGAGAAATTGTCTCACGCATCCAGCGAAATCCTTGTTCGTAGTTCACATAATCTCCTCATGTATTAATCGCGGAAATCAAAAGTTCCCTGGCTAATATTACTTTTATCGCCATATGTTTTTAAAACTTCTGTTTCAAAATCTTCTATTGACTCGGCATGATTTTTAAGAAACCATTCTTTGTGTTTTTTAAGATAGTCTTCCCGTATCGCTTCATCATTTAAATCCAAAGGTACACGTTCCATCCTGGAATCCAAGCTATCAAATCCATCAAAGGGTTGCCCTAATCGTTCTCTAATCATTTTGCAATAGTTTTCATTTAATTCAATTCCGAGGCAATTGCGTTTTAATTGCTGACATACGCGCAAAGTCGTTCCACTGCCAGCAAACGGGTCAACAACCGAATCACCCTCATCAGTAGAAGCTAAAACCATTCTTTCCATCAACCCTTCGGGCTTCTGGGTAGGATGACTCTGCCTGTTCTCGTTACAGTAATGGACATGTGAAAATTCCCAAACGTCTCCAGGGTTTGCCCCCCGCATATTATTGCGCTCACGGTAGAATTTCTGCGGAACGCGAACATCATCCAAATTAAATTTATATTCAAGAGTTTTTGTAAACATTAATATGTCGTCATGTCTTGGTGAGAATCCTTGTCGTTTACCCAATCCCTGTGTATAATGCCAGCATATCCAGCTGTTAAGCCCCAACCCCAATTTGCGGTCTAAAATGTCAAATAAATAGGAAATAAACCGCACGCCCATGAATACATAAATTGTCCCGCTTTTTTTTAATATCCGTTTAGCTTCCGATAACCATTGGTTTGAGAAATCAATATATTCATTAAATTCTTTGTTATCAAAATTATTGCCATAATCCTTGCCTAAATTATATGGGGGGTCTGCTATAATTAAATCAACAGTCTCGGATGTGATTTTTTTTAACTCAGAAACAGCATCTCCGCTAATAATTTTAATATCACTCATCGTTTTTGATCCATTCATTTGCTTTTGCAAGCTTCAGCCAGTCTTCAAAAGTCTTTTTGTTCGAATTGAGATATTTGCGGTCTAATAATTGACAAAATTCCCATGTGGTTCGTTTTTCAATATTAACGTAATGTATATCTTTAATTTGAAGTTGTCCGCTTCCCAGCGCAGGATTAAAATTAAAATCAGTTCCGCCTAAATATTTTAAGTCATATACCTTATGCCCAACAATCTCCATTATTCCGTCCATCAGTAGGGTTTTTTCATTTTTTTGCGAATACACCTTGTGTTTTAAAGACAAAACAATAAAAATATAGTCAGGTTCTTCGACATAAGCGGTTCTAATTCTCGCAAAGGAAGTAATATTAGGCGATTTGCCGCTCGTAGCGATATCTTCAGCAGTAGCCTTAACATCTACCTCTGCGGTAACAAAGGATTCCGTTTTTCTTTCTTTCCTAAACTGTAAAACAACATCAGCCATATATAGCCGTTCTTTGGCTTCGACATTAACTAAATGATATTTGTTGTTTACATCTTGATAAATCTCATGAAATCGCTCAAAAGCCCAAGCTTCAACAAACGGCCCCGCGATTTTATTAATATTTTCCATCGGCAATCCGAGTTTTAGATTTGTATTGATAATAATTTTGTTGTTTTTATTTTCGACGGAATTTTTAATGATTTCTTCGATTGTTCGAACAACAAAAGTAGAACATTCAGGATAGTCGTCGGATTCTCGTGGAATTTTAAACGTCAATTCTTCGTATTTCATGTTATAACCTTAAATAAAGGGGTTGTCTTTATCAATTATCTCTTCAAGAACAGCATCAATCCCATAAGCCCGTTCCTTCACAGTTCTAAATAATTCCATAAAGCTTTTTCTAGCTTCTCCAGTATTATATTCCTCTGTTGTATAGCTTATGTTGCCCCGTGTGCTTTTAGGTGTCGAACGAATATCCTCAAGTGTTTCATTCCCAGGATAAAAGCGTAGATTAAACTCTAAAGATTGGGCGAAATCGTTGCTGGTATACTCATGGATTGACCATTTATATTTTTTGTCATAGAGAAAGTAAAATACTTGATTAGACTCGATTATACCTGAGATTTTATCAGCATTAGTTATCATCGAATTAATGGCAGTAATAATTTGACTCATTTTATCCTCCTACTTATGCAGTTTGTTATAGTTTTGAACATGAAGACATCTAAGTTTTTCACGCAACTCGGCCATTAATGATCTCTTGTTCTGTTCAGTTTGTATGGTGGATTTGTTAATAAACTTCTTTATACGCAAAATAAGTTCGCCACAACGTTGCGTGAGATTTTCATTGCCTTTAATTTGGCCTAATATTTCACTAAAAATATTTACAACTTCTGGTGTGTTCTCGCTAGAAGCATTCATATTTAGTTCGTTAAGGCGATTCAGTTTCATATTAAGCTCATTTTGCGTAATTTGAAATGAAAAATTAAGAAGAGAATAAAATAGTGCAGATATTTCCTTCCGTTTTCGGAAATATATATAAATGCTACAAGCAAAAGCTAATATCGTCGATATATCAGCAGCTACAGCGGCGATTTCGGGGCATGTTTGCAGGGTCACCTGTTCATTATACTAAAATTTTCAATGCTGTGAATTTGCCGTGCCGCATGCGCCTTTCCTCCGTACGGCATCCCACGGAGGAAAGACTCATGCCGAAAAACGAGTTTTTGCCATCAAGGCGAAGCCGAAGTCCGACGGTCGAAATGTAATTTCCTGACCGTCTGGACATTCTGGCATTCCTGCCGGTGGCCGGAACTTGAGCGTATGCGGTGGAGGCCGACGGCAAAATAGCTGTATTGCGCTGCCTGTTGGCAGTCCGACGGGGCAATTATCAATTGCCCGTCATGGACACATACTTGTTGCGCGATTCTGCTATCGTTTTTCGGGAACGGCACGGCAAATATAAGGGTTAGGTTCTCAGGGAAGATCAAAAACTACTTATCCATTGAGGCAGAATACCAATATAAAATCCCGTTGGTTTGTTTATGTGTTACAAACCTAAACGTTTTTTCTCTATGCCAAGGTAGAAACCATGGATCATAGCTGACTATGATTCCCATTTCGGCTGAAGCAATTTTGGCTCCGGTAGAACATTTAATAACATCTGACGGCGTGATTGTAAATCGGTCGTCTACTCTGAGGTAATGATTTTCCCATTCTGGTTTATGCCAGCGGCTCCTAAAACCCTTAGTAAAAATAGATTTTTTAGGTGGGCTATCATTCGGCTCAATTATTAGGCTGAAGTTCCGCTGGAAGAAAATGCTATTCTCAGTCGAAAAACAATCGGTTTTCC
>CAZFMJ010000122.1:0-4282 GCA_964520045.1 uncultured Elusimicrobiales bacterium
TCGGGAGCCGACACGGTTTTTGATATAAAATATTCTTCCGGCATTGTTCTTAAAAATATCGATTTCGGAGCCGGCAGAATTTCGGTCATCGATTCAGGCGCAGTGTCCATAAAAAACAGCCGCATATTAGACAACGAGAAAGGAATCTTCGTCTGGAATTCGGAAATTATCGATAGCCGCAAAGAGGCGCAAAATTAGACGCCAGCCTTGCGTAGTGGTATAACATCTGGTACAATAATCGCATGACAACTCTAACAACCAGTCAGGCCCGCGCTCAACTCTTCCATCTTGTTGATGCGGCATGGATTTCACATAAGCCGGTGCAGATTAAAGGGCGGCGCGCTTGCGCAGTTCTTGTTTCCTCCGAGGATTGGGAAGCGATTCAGGAAACGCTTTATCTTCTCTCTATTCCGGGCATGCGCGAGTCTGTTATTAAAGACATGAAAACACCCGTTGCCAGGTGTTCAAAAAAAATGCCATGGTAAAATGGGAGCTTGTTTTTACGCGGAACGCGCACAAAGATGCGAAAAAGATTCAATCCGCCGGCCTTCGCGTCCGTGCCGACGCGCTCTTTGATATTCTTCGCGCCAACCCCTTCAAAAACCCTCCTCCTTACGAAAGGCTTGTGGGAGACCTTGCCGGCGCTTACTCGCGGCGCATTAATATTAAACACCGTCTGGTCTACCAGATTTACAAAACCGAACGGACAGTAAAAATATTGCGGATGTGGACACATTACGAATAACCCCCCCTTTTGTCTCCTCTGAATTAGCGGAATTAATCTTCCGACTTTTTTGCAGTATTTTGCGGAAAAGTCAAGATTTTTCCGCAAAAAGTGTTAGAATAATCACATAAACCGCTATCTTTACGATAATATCCTGTCGGATTTGCGTAAAAAAATGGTTTTCCTCACGGGTCCGCGCCAGGTCGGAAAAACTTACCTGGCGAAAAATATTAGTTACCGATCCGCCAGTTGCCGGTCTTCCGGTCAACGGTCGGGAGACACAGTCCGAGGTGGACTACCATGGACTTATTCCTTTGCTCTATATGGCGACATGGATAAATGATGACATCTTAATAGCCGCCGTATTACTATCTCCCGTCCTTAAGAATTAAGTATTGTGTCCCCGGAATTAAATGGTGTCTGTCCCTATTTTCCCCTTTGAAATGGTGTCTGTCCCTATTTTCTTTTTGTGTTTTTCAGTTCACCGTCTCCCGTCTACCATCTCCCGTTTACCCTCCCCTTAATATTTTCTCACCGCTTTTATTTCGCCGGACTGGGTTTTCAGTCTTATCATTGAAGCTTTTGGATCATTAACGGGAACGAAGGGAAGTCCGTAAATGCCGTTCTGGGCGCGAATTCTGAGCTCCGGAACCGGCTCGCATGCCGGGGTGTTGGGCTGGCAGGCGAGTATCACGTTACTCACGCCGTCATACATTCGCAGTCCGCAATCGGTGTACATGCTGGTTCTTGTGCTTCCCAATAGCTGAAAATTAGTTTCTGTCAGGGCAAGATTTCTCGCTTTAGCCCAGACATAATAAGTGGTGCATCCGGTTAAAGACACAACCTGCGTTGATACTACTGTCAGCCAGCCGTAAGGCCCGACACCGGGCCCATATAAATCCGCCGTCTGCCCATTCCATGTAGAAGCCTGCACATTATATTCGGTATAGCCCGGATTATTATTTGCAAGCCACGTAACGGAGATGGAAGAAAAATAAACGCCCGGAAATAGGTCAGTCTCCAAAGAAGGCACGGCGGGTTTTGCCGCCAAAGTAAGCGCTATCGCCGTGTTTGAATTCGCGCTGAATTGAGGTATCTCATCGGCAAGCCATACCTTTATGTAATAGCTTGTGTTGGGCGTAAGTCCCGTCAGCATATATCCTTGGCTCTGACCCGCAACGACATTTGTAGACCATTGAACCGTATAATCGCCCGCAGTAAAAATATAGTCGGGGTCCGTCGCCGCCTTTATCCTGTAATACCCGTTCGTTATATTATTGGCCGAACCGTCATCGCCCGTAGCGTTCCATGAAAGCGAAATGGTTGTTGAAGAGGCTGACCCAGTTGAAAGATTTACTATCGCGGAAGGCGGGGTCATATTGGACACAGCGTCGACATATATACAGTCAACCGCGATCGCCCTCGCCTCTGATGTAGAGGTATTGGCCAATTTCACTATCACATTTCTTAACTCGGAAAGCGTATCAACGCCCGCGTTTGTATAAAGATTATAGCTTCCGGTCTGGTCATTAACTTTTGCCGCATTCTGGAAAGCATTTGTAAATGAAACCGCGGAATTTGTGCTGAAAGTAAACCAGTTAGTCAGAGTGTTTCCCGCGCTTGACCATTCGCCTTTTAATGCCGCCTCGGACAACGGCTCGTCAGGCAGGCCGGAAATAGTGAAAGTCGACACGGACATTATATTGGTATTGCTTCCCTGCCCCTGCACGGTATACCAGCCGTCGTTTAAAATCACATCCGTTTCGGGAGCTCCTGATTTATCGCAGGTCTTAATATCAGCCAGAGAATCTCCGGTAACATCCTCCCCCCGCTTTGCCGTGGGCGGGACACCGCTTGCGTTGGGAATCGTCTGCGCCGAGGCCATATTGGAAACAGGAGAAAGATTGCCGGCAATATCCTCCGACCACAGCGCGAAATAATACAAAGTATCGCCCGTGAGCCCGCCTATCGTGTAAGTCACCACTGTCCCGGGAGAAGTCCCCTGATTACTGACCCTTATGTTGTAATTTGAAGGATCCCACGGAGGATTCGGCAGTGTCCCGTACTGAATTCTGTAATACGAAACATTGGAATTATACGCCCCCATAAAACTGTCATAAGGCACTGTCCATGATAATGTGATGGAGGCCGTTACCGTTGAGGCTGAAGCCGTTAAATCGCTTGTAGTTACCGGAGACGTCGTATCAACATAAACAGGCCCGAAATCGCTGTATCCGCCCAAAACATCGGTTATAGAATGGCCAGCAACGTGCATATACCATATGCCTTCTGTAACCTGCGTGCTTTTGGAAAGTCCGTTCCACTCCGTATCCGAAGAAGAAGGAACAGAAGAAACCAGATTATTGAATAAATAATGGTAATGGTTTGTTCCCGTTGCGACATAGCTTATGTATGTGTTTGTCGAAAATACGCTTTCGGCATGCGTAATTGAGTAGGTATACGGCATTCCAACTGTTAAATCAACAGCCCTAACTAAAACAGAATCACTTGGTATGGCATTAGACATTACCCTTAAATGATACCAGCCGTAGGCAAGCTCCGCGGAAGAAGACGGCACCTGAAAAGTAAGGCTTGTATCCATGGTCTGCCAATTGGAAGAAGCGGTATAAACATAGGTTGACAAATCAATAAGCCTTCCGGAATTAGCCATTGTGCCGTAATTACCTGAATCAACAGATTGCAAATAAATACGCGGATGATTGGCGGGGGAATTCATTGTCCCGTAATTCCCGCCTGAACCTTCAGATATGCCCTTAAACCTTTGGCCGGTTACAGTAAGGGTCTGTCCCCTGTCAAAATCGCGCGGAGCGGATTGAATTACCGGTTTCCATGCCGTTTCAGGCAAATCCGAAGAATAGTAAACAACTTCAGCGCTGGAAAGGTATGAACTTCCATCAACCCCGCCCGCTATAAGCACTTTGCCGTTCGGAAGCAGCGTGGCAGTGTGTATGTATCTTCTGGTTATCATTGGATTTGCGCTTGTCCAATTGCCGGTTGACGGGTCATATACTTCGGCGCTGGAAATGGGAGCACCTGAACTCCCACCTGAGATAAGCACTTTGCCGTTAGGCAGCAGCGAGGCTGTATGCTGACACCTTACAGTTGTCATCGGATTTGCGCTTGTCCAATTGCCGGTTGACGGGTCAAAAACTTCAGCGCGGGAAAGGTATGAACTTCCATCAGGCCTTCCGCCTGCGATAAGCACTTTGCCGTTTGGCAAAAGTGTTGCTGTGTGATAGCCTCTTACAGTTGTCATAGGATTTACGCTTGTCCAATTGCCGGTTGACGGGTCAAAAACTTCAGCGCTGGAAAGGAATAAACTTCCATCGGGCGTCCCGCCTGTGATAAGCACTTTGCCGTTCGGAAGCAGCGTGGCTGCGTGATTGTATCTTGCGGTTGTCATAGGATTTGCGCTTGTCCAATTGCCGGTTGACGGGTCATATACTTCTGCGCGGGAAAGGGATGAACTTCCATCAGGCCTTCCGCCTGTGATAAGCACTTTGCCGTTCGGAAGCAGCGTGGCTGCGTGATTGTATC
>CAZFMJ010000123.1:0-4257 GCA_964520045.1 uncultured Elusimicrobiales bacterium
GAATGTGATAAAGGTCTATAAAATCCGTTTCAAGCCTTTTTAGGGAATTTTCCAGTTCCCCGCGTATGGAATTAGGCTTGAGGCACATGGCCATTGAGTTCTGGTGTTTTATAATCCCGCATTTTGAGGAAATTATTATTTTTCCGCGGATTTTTTTTAAGGCTTTTGCCGTTATTTCTTCAGCCCGTCCCCAGCCGTAAACGGGAGCGGTGTCGATAAAATTTATTCCGCAGTCAAAGGCTTTTGCCGCGGTTTCAAGGCAGGTTTTTTCATCGGCTTTTCCCCAGCTGTCTCCGCCGAAAAGCCATGTGCCTAGCGAAACGGCGGAAATCTTAAGTTCTGTG
Organism: uncultured Elusimicrobiales bacterium; assembly: GCA_964520045.1. GTDB lineage: Bacteria > Elusimicrobiota > Elusimicrobia > Elusimicrobiales > CAZFMJ01 > CAZFMJ01. The sequence continues at coordinate 345 of CAZFMJ010000123.1, forward strand.
CCGGGCAGTATGCGGTATTGCATTTTTTAAATGGTAGACGGTAAATGGCAGAAGGTAGACGGCAGAAAGAAATTATTGAGCGATTAAGGGAGATTAACCTGAATTCTTCCTGCTGTTTAGCGGTCTTTCTTCTCTGTTTAAGTTTTCTTTCTGTTATTTTCCCGTCTACCGTCTACCATTTACCCTTTACCGTCTTCTTAATTCTTCCTGATCTGCAGTGTGTCTATAGCCTGCATTTGCCGGTTATAGGCTGTCATGGACAGATATTTTCCGTCTATCTCGACGTAGGCAAAACTGTATGCCGAAATAAATTTTTCCGACCATTCCGGGTGGCTGCGCTGTATGTAGAGGGGGCTTCCTCCTCCTCCGACCGTCACGTATGTCACTCCTTCTGAAGGAGAAGTTATGCCGTTTTTTATCGGGAAAGTTCTTTCATAATTATGGTCATGTCCCTGAAACACGATATCGACTTTGTATTTTTCAAACAAGGGAGCGAGGATCAGGTCAAAACCGGGAGTTGATCCGTGTCCACCGCTTGCATATACAGGATGATGCATATAGACGAATTTCCACTGCGCTTTTGTGTCTGACAGCGCCTGCTTAAGCCAGTTTAACTGATTGCTTCCCTTTGCCAGAGAAGGCGCCGAGGGGCAGTTCTCCGCGCTGTTCGTATCAAGACAGATAAAGCGGGCGTTGGCCGTGTCAAAAAGATAGTAATTCGGGCTTTTGGGGCTGGAAGGCATAGAGTGAAAGGGCATATAATTTTTCTGCGGAAAATTTTCATATCCGGGTTTCCTGCATTTTGTGCTGTATTCGTGGTTCCCAAGCGCGATAAAAAAAGGCGCTTTGCGGAGAAGAGGCTTGAACGGCTGAAAATAGGTTAGGTCCGCGTCGGCGTCGAGGCCGGTCTCTACAAGGTCTCCGGTATGTATAACTAATTCGGGGTCAAATTTGGCCATCTGCCGGGCAAGCTGTATCTGCTCTTCAGAGCCTGAGTCCGAATCTCCCACCGCTATAAAACCGAATTTTGTCTGATCCCTGGGTTTGAGCGTTTTAAACATGCCTTCAGCCGCTTTGTATACTTTGGTTTCGTCTGAATTCTGCGCATATATTTTGTAGCAGTGGGTGGTATCCGGCAGAAGTCCGTATATCGCTTCGGAGTGCTCCTGCTCCGCTGGTGAAATGGTCATGAATCTGGAACAGTTCGGATGGGCGCCGTATTCAATCCAGCAGGTTGAAGGCTGGTTCGTGCGCCATTTTATAACCGCAGAATTCTGCTTCGGGTTCTCAACATACGGCCCGCGCGTTAGTTCCGCGGAAAAACAGGTAGGGGGAAAAGCAGAAAAAAATAGAAAAACAGCGGTAGACGGGAGAAGGCAGACGGGAGATGGTAAACGGAAGATTGGATTTTTCTTCATATATTTTTTATAACAGCCTTCAGTCTTCAGCCTATCCGTTTATACAAACAGCGGCACCACTTTGAAATTCACTGCGTCTATCAGTCCCCTGTCGGTTATTTTCAGCTCCGGTATGGGCGGAAGCGTAAGAAAAGACATAGCCATGTAAGGATCTTCCAGTTTTGAGCCCATTGAATGCGCTATGGCATTGAGGCATTTTAATTTTTCCCGCACGAATTCCGCGCTTCTGTCCGACATAAGCCCCGCAATGGGCAGGGGGAGAGCCTCAAGAATCTGTCCGTTTGAGGCCGCCACTATTCCGCCCTGCATTTTAACCACCTGCACCGCGGCGGTATACATGTCATTGTCATGCGTTCCTATGACGATGATATTATGGGAATCATGCGATACCGAAGACGCTATCGCGCCCTTTTTAAGGCCGAATCCTTTCACAAGCCCTTTTGCTATTCTGCCCGAAGCCATATGCCTTTCAATCACCGCTATTTTCAGGATGTCATTGCGCGTGTCGGAGACAAGGAACCCGCCGTCCTGCTTGACCGGGGCTATTATGCATTTTGTGACTATCTGCTCGGGGATGACTTTTATGACGCGAGCCTTTTTACCTTCCGCTTTTACCGCAAAATCCTCGTATTCTATCCAGCGGACGTTTATCGTTCCGCGCACCTTTCCCTTGTAGTCCGTTACCGCCGATGGTTCAAGCGTTCCGTTTTTAGCGGCCAGTCTGCCGTTTTTTATAACCTTTGATATTTTAAGCTTCCTGAAGTCGTCGAAAACCAGCAAATCCGCCACATATCCCGGCGATACCGCGCCGAGGTCCTTTATCCCGAAATATTCGGCGGTGTTTATGGTCGCCATCTGTATGGCGCGTATCGGGTCGACTCCCAGCTGTATCGCCCGGCGCACAAGATGGTCTATGTGTCCCTGCGTCAGGATGTCTTCAAGATGCCTGTCGTCTGTGACAAAAAAACATTTTCTGCTGTTTTCCGAATTGATAAGCGGAAGCAGGGCGTTGAGATTTTTAGCCGCGGTGCCTTCCCGTATCATAATGTACATCCCCGCCCTGAGTTTTTCCCGCGCCTCTTCAACCGTGGTGCATTCGTGGTCGGATTTTATGCCCGCGGACACATAGCCGTAAAGATCTTTTCCTTTCAGAAGGGGCGCATGCCCGTCTACCCTTTTGTGCCCGGCTATGCGTATCTTTTCAAGCACCTCCTCCTGAAGAGCCAGCACTCCCGGATAGTTCATCATTTCGCCTATGCCCAGCACCCGCTCGTCGTTCAACAGAAGCGCCAGATCATGGCCCGAAAGCTCGGCTCCGGCGGTCTCAAGGCTGGTGGCGGGCACGCATGAGGGAAGCATGACATACACGGTTAAAACGCAGTTGTTGCTTGAGGCGAGCATGTATTTTATGCCGTCCATGCCCACCACATTGGCGATTTCATGCGGGTCTATGACGGCGGTCGTGGTCCCGCGCGGCACTACCACTCTGCCGAATTCCGGCACTTTAACCATGGAGCTTTCAATATGAACGTGGCCGTCTATAAATCCCGGGCATAAGTATGAGTTTTTTAAATCTATAATCTGTTTTGCCTTGTATGAGCCGAATCCCACTATCCGCCCGTTGTTAATCGCCACATCCGCCTTGTGGATGTCGCCGGAAAACGTATTTATGATCCTGCCGTTTTTCAGCAGCATATCCACTGGATGCCTGCCGCTTGCAATTTCGATCGTATCGCGTATGTCCGAAGGCTGTTTGGAGTTTATCATATGTTTTTGCAATCTCCCATCTGCTGTTTAACCCAAAAAACGCAATCGCGTCCCTGCCTTTTATCCTCGCTCCGGGGGAGAGTGGGGTATTAACCTGAAAACTGCAGTTTTTTGGTTAGCTGTCTTGCCCTGTCTTTATAATTTGGGATGGTGTTCCCCGGACGTTCCCCCTTATCCTGCTGGAATTCTCAGGTTTTCATGAAGGAACTCAGGGGCGAGGTCTGCGCCGTTTTCCCAGACAATGGTTTCAAGAACGGGGTCAACTTTAAAGGATTGGAATTTTTTTATATCTTTGAGAGAACTGAACACTTCGCCATCCAGTTCTTTAGCTAAATCGATTTCACCTTCTATCCCATCATTAAAACGCAGCCAAACTACATAATCATGTAAATACCTGGCTTCTTTGACATGTAAAATCATATTTTTTACTCCAGTGGTTTTATGGGGAAGAGAGCTTTTTTTTGTTCAACCAGTTCCCATTCCCGCATAAGTTCCTCTTTGTGTAACCCGCGCCATTCCTGGACCAGATTGAGAGCGCGTTTTACCATAATGCCATTGATTTTGCCGGTTTCAATCTCAACGGTTATTTCGTCATCCCCATATTTAGCATGAAAATGCGGCGGCCGATGCTCCCGCCAAAGCATATAAACCACGATTCCAAAAAATCTGCTTATAACAGGCATTACATTCCCCCTGAACAATTGTAACACATTTTCAGGGTTGCCCGC
>CAZFMJ010000124.1:0-4001 GCA_964520045.1 uncultured Elusimicrobiales bacterium
CTATATATGTTTGACAGAAACTAAGTATACTAAGAAACATAATATACAAGGTAGACGGTAAAGGGTAGACGGGAGACGGTGAACAGAGGATGGTAAACGCAGGCGGGAAGTGGTAGCTGGAAGAAAATTTATATCTATTTTTGCTTTACCTTCTACCGTTTCCCATTTACCGTCTACCCTTGGGGTATAATTATGCTGATTTCGGTAATAATGCCTGTTTATAATGAGCGCGATACCATCCGAGCCATAATCAGCAGGGTGGAGGAGGTAAAGCTTGATATTCCCAAGGAATTAATAGTGGTGGATGACAAATCTTCCGATGGAACTTTTGAAATTCTGAAGGAGATGGAAAGCTCCGGACGAATAAAACTTATCGCTCATCAAAAAAATATGGGCAAGGGCGCGGCATTACGCTCCGGATTTAAGGCGGCCGGAGGCGATATAGTTATTATTCAGGACGCAGATTTGGAATATGATCCCAAGGAATATCCGAAACTGCTTGACCCTATACTCAAAGGCTGCGCGGATGTGGTCTACGGCTCAAGGTTTATGGGCGGTTCTTCTCACCGCGTGCTGTATTTCTGGCATTATTTGGGCAATAAATTTCTTACCACTATGTCTAATATGGTAAATAACCTAAATCTAAGCGATATGGAAACCTGCTATAAAGTTTTCAGGCGCAGTGTTATAAACGGCATACAGATACAAGAAGACCGATTCGGGTTTGAGCCTGAAATCACCGCCAAAATAGCAAGAATGAAATGCAGAATATATGAGGTCGGCATAGCATATTCCGGCAGGACGTATGAAGAGGGCAAGAAAATCGGATGGAAGGACGGCGTTCGGGCGCTTTGGTGTATAATAAAGTACGGCCTATTCTAGTAATCCGCTAATGGGCCGGATTTGGTTTAAAATTTGCATATCTTCGCCTGAATTTGTAAAATAACACATATGTCAACTAAAACATGGCTTCCTGATGCGCAAACTATAGAAAAAACCCGCAAATGGCATCATGCCGATGCGGAAAATAAAATTCTGGGACGGCTTGCGTCGCATATAGCTGTTTTGCTTGCAGGCAAACATAAGCGCGAATATACGCCCTCAATGGACTGCGGTGATTTTGTTGTTGTCACCAATGCCGGCAAAGTTAGGGTTACAGGCAAAAAATACGAGCAAAAAAATTATTTTCGCCATTCGGGATATGCTTCCGGGGCCAAAATAATAAGCTATAAATTGCAGATGGAAAAGGATCCCACTAAAGTTATTTATCTTGCCGTGCGGCGCATGCTTGATGATAATCGTTTAAGGGCGGGGCGAATGAAGAGGCTTAAGATATATGCAGGAGACAAAACGCCGTTTGAAAGCCGTCTAATTACGGTTCAATCTGCGCAATCCCAGAAGAACGGAATATAATTTTATGAATAAAAATCAGATGATCAATGCAGATGAGCCGATTCTTGCAACCGGCCGGAGAAAAACGTCCGTGGCGCAAATCAGGCTTGTCAGGCCGGGACAAGGAAAGGTCACTATAAATTCGGGTTCTGTTGAAGAATATTTCAGGGGGATGAGCAGATATCAGAATATGGTTCTGTCGCCCTTTGCCGCCAGCGGAGATTCGCCGAAATGCGATATATATGTAAAAGTGGCGGGCGGCGGTATTTCAGGGCAGGCCGGAGCAATAAGGCACGGAATAGCAAGGGCTTTTTCCAAGCTGGGAGACAATGTTAAAGCGGCAATGAAAAAAGCCGGTTTCCTCACCCGAGACCCGAGAATGGTTGAGAGGAAAAAACCCGGACAACCCAAGGCAAGAAAGCGCTTCCAGTATTCAAAACGTTAAGGAGTATATTTGTTTATATTCCGCGATCAGGTTTTTTGGGCTAAGACCGTCGTTTTTTTGTTGTAAGGTAAACCGTCTATATGTTCGACTGCGGATAGTCGGGACGGTCTATTGACCGAAGCAGTTATTGCATGCCGAATGATATACAGGCCGGAAAGGCAGGGTTATAAAACCTTGCCTTTTTGTTTTAGGGTGTGTGGGTAATTTATGTGCGGAATATGCGGTATATTTTCTTTAAACCGCGCTCCTATTGATCGGCGCGCTGTTTTTTTGATGCGGCAGGCGCTTGCTCATCGCGGGCCTGATGATACGGGGGAATATTTTGAAGAAGGAATAGGACTTGGGTTTACGCGGTTGTCCATATTGGATTTGCCTAACGGCCATCAGCCGATGGTATCTGCGGATGGAAATATCGCGGTGGTTTTTAACGGCGAAATATATAATCATCCCGAACTTAAATCAGGGCTTGAATCCGAAGGCGTAAATTACCGCACCCGTTCCGATACGGAAACAATAATACATCTTTACGGAAAAGAAGGGGTTTCTTTTCTGCCTCTTCTTGACGGCATGTTCGCTATAGGGCTTTGGGATCGTTTAAAGCAGGAATTTCTGCTTGCTAGAGACCCGATAGGAATAAAGCCGCTTTACTATGCGATAAAGGAAGACGCGCTTTTCTTTTCATCAGAAATACGTTCTCTTATCGCGGCCGGTATAATGCCTGACCCCGATCCCGTGGGAGTGTGGGATTATCTTAAATATGGATACGTTCATAGTCCGCATACCGCGATAAAAGGAATTTTTAAGCTTCCGCCGGGGCATTTTCTGCGGGCTGGTTTTTCCGGACGGAGGCTGTCGCCGTGTAATTTATCGTTAAGCGCGGGGAATGTCTATGGCAGGGGCATTTCGGCAAAATCTCATCCGGCGCAATGCTGCGGTAATTTCCATTTTGCAAGATTTTACAGGCTTAAGCATTCTTCCGGCGGAGTTTCAAAAGATTCGGCGCTGGAAAAACTGGATTTTCTTTTTAAAAAATCAGTCAAATCCCATTGCCTGAGCGATGTTCCGGTAGGAGCATTTTTAAGCGGTGGTTTGGATTCCAGTTTTTTAGCCGCCGTGATGAAAGAATATATCCCGGACCTAAAAACTTTTTCAATAGGTTTTTCGGGAGCCGGCCGCGGAATCGACGAATCCTCCTATGCCAGAAGAGTCGCTTCTCATCTGGGCACGGACCACAAAGAGCTTATTCTTCCCTCCACGGTGCTCAAGGATATAGATGCCTGTCTTGAATGCCTTGACGAGCCGCTGGCTGATTCCGCCGTGCTTCCTACATATCTTCTTTCAAAGTTTGCCGGAGGATCGGTTAAGGTTGTTCTTACCGGCGAAGGGGCTGATGAGATTTTCGGGGGATATAAGAGATATAAAGCCGCCTATATAACCGATATAATAAACCGCATACCGACGCTGTTTCAGCCTATGGCGTCTGCCGCCGCGCGGCTGCTGGGGAAAGGGAGATTTTTTGAGAATATTCCGATAAAATCGCTTGATGAATGGGCATACTGCAGTTCTCATTCGTCGGACGATATAATTAAAAATTTTTTAACGCGGGACTATGCCGGATATATGCAAAAAGTGACCGGCATGGCGTGGATGGGATACTTTGAGAAAATCAAGGGGTTCAACGGAGTTCTTGCTTTCGATCTGCGCACCGTGCTGGCGGATGCGCTCCTGATGAAAGTTGATAAGACAACGATGGCCGCTTCGTTGGAGGCCCGCGTGCCTTTTTTGAGCTGTTCAATGGTTGAGTTTGCGTTGTCTCTGCCGCTCGAATTAAAGATAAAGTTTTTAAGAAGCAAATGGATTTTACGGAAACTAGCGGAAAAGAAACTGCCCTTTTCAATAGCGCACAGAGGCAAGCACGGATTTTGGGTCCCTTGGGAGGAATGGATACGTTCAGAAAACAGCAGGGTTGATTCTGCTGTTATGTCCTCCGCATTCCGTGACTGCGGATTTTTCGATGCGCAAAACGTCGTTAAAAGCTTGCATCTCATCAGAAAGGGCGGTAAGGAAGGAGATGCCGGGCTTTTATATCGCTTGGTGGTTTTGGCTCTTTGGCTCGAGCGTGTGCAATTTTTAAGTAAATCCGCCCGACTAGGCAATTCATATG
>CAZFMJ010000125.1:0-3006 GCA_964520045.1 uncultured Elusimicrobiales bacterium
TCGGCTCAAAATCGACAGGCCAAATGATGCATAATTTCTTTGTCGCAACACTAGCACTGGAAACTGCCCTTTGTCGATGTAACCGGCCTGGAGTCCATAGAGAGATGAGATCGTGCCGAATGTAAGCCCCGTGCTCATCAGCAAGGTCGTATATTCGGCGTGCTCGGCAATATACCGTTTAGCCACGGGCCATACTCCTACGAATTTAGCCGCGATTTTTATCCCGAACAGTGCCATGAACAGGGGCCATTGGGCCGCAATTGCCTGCAATGAAACACTCATGCCGCCCTTAATGAAAAAAAACGGGGTTATCATGGCGAAGGCAACGACGCGGAGCTTCTTCTGGAGATCCTTATGTTCACGGAACATTTTGCCCAAGTACAGGCCAAGAATGAAAACCGGCAGAACTGCGTGCCCCTTGCCTGATTGAGCTAAGGACATGAAAGAAAAGAGCAGAAAGAAAAGCAATTTAATTTCCGGCTCTATGACACGCTTGCCGTAGCGTAAAAATATAGCGGGCAGCCATCGCGCCGCCGCCGCGATGATCGCAATAGAACCCAGAATAAACCACAGGGTGTAAATGTTATATTCCGCAAAGGATAACGACAATGCTGCGGCGACCCCTAAATCCGTGACAAAGGTCGCGGCCATGATTGTTTTTCCGACTTCCGTATTGGTTAGTCCGGTTTCAACCAGAACCGCATACACCACGGCCAAGGAGGTGGTAGAAAGGGCGCATCCTGCTATGAGCGAGGTGTTCCAGGTCCAACCCGCGCCCCAGTAGCAATAGGCAATGGCGGCGATGTATGGAATTATGAACGACAGTCCGCCTATAAGCAGGCTCTCCTTTAACTTGTTTCGCAATATCCTGCTATCCACCTCTGCCCCGGCCAAAAAAGTCAGGAGGATACCGCCGAATCCCGCGAGAAAATCCATCCAAGGCGCTGACCCCAAACCGAGAAAGTTCCCAGCTATGACGCCGGCCGCTATTTCAATGATGGCGGCCGAAAGCGCAAGCTCAACGGAAAAAACACTGGCAATAAAAATCAGAAGCATTATACAGGTTGCGGCGTAAGTCATATCCATATTTATATCCTAAAAAAAAGACCCCTACCTTCATGGTAGGAGTCATCAGCTCCGTTGCGGGAGCAGTTCAGGCGAACTTCATCGCCTAGCTTTATTTTAGCAGGTTGTTTAAGGGGAGTTCAATGCCTCGTTCGTCATTTTGGCCGGTTTAAAGCGTCTTTATTCCTGAGGCGATTATGACCGACATCCGAATAAAACTTAATAAAATTTATAGAAGAAATGACTCCCGACGAGCGGTTTAGGCGCGTTGTGGAGATACTGAGCGCCGCATCTCTGCGGCTTTTGAAAAAACAAAAGGAAGCGCAGCTGCAGGAGTCCCAGCGAATCAAAAAGCCCTTGATTATCGACGAGAAAGAAGGTAAGTGATCATATATGGCTAACAGAAGAATAGACTCTCCGCCCGAGCCAGAAAAGCCCAAGATCCTGTCCTGCGCTATTTATACGCGTAAATCCACCGATGAAAACCTGAGCACGAATTTTAACTCGCTGGACCCCCAGAGGGTAAGAATCACGGGTTAACCATACTTTACATTTAATCCGATTTTTTGTAAGGTATGGTTATGATAAATAGACCTTTTTGGATAAACCGCATAAAATCCGCTTGGGATAAAGCCCCCATAGTCTGGCTGTCCGGGGTGCGGCGTTGTGGAAAAACCACCTTGGCCGGTATTCTGGGCGGTGAAAGCACTCTTTACCTTAACTGTGACCTCCCGGCGGTTGAAGATATGGTAAAAGATCCGGAATTCTTTTTCCGGAATTGTGGGAGCAAACTTGTCATTTTTGACGAGATACACCAGCTTAAAGATCCGAGCCGTCTCCTTAAAATCGGAGCCGATATGTTTCCCAAAGTTAAAGTATTGGCGACGGGCTCCTCCACGCTGGCGGCGGGTAAAAAATTCAAGGATACCCTGGCCGGAAGAAAAAGGCAGATCCACCTCGCGCCCGTTCTTTATCCTGAGCTGGGACTTTTCGATGCTACTCTCCAGAAACGGCTTCTGCACGGCGGTCTGCCCCCGGCGCTGCTGGCCGGGAAAAAAGACCCATCGTTCTACAGGGAATGGGCCGACTCATTCTTTTCGCGCGACATACAGAAGCTTTTTGGTCTCAGGGATCAATCCAAGTTCAACCTGTTGTTCGAATATCTTATGAGACAAAGTGGCGGAATATTTGAGGCGTCAAAAGCAGCTTCAGCATTGGGTGTGAGCCGGCCCACCGTAGAAAACCACCTGGCGGCTATGACGATCACCGGCGCTATGACTATCCTGCGCCCCTTCTTCGGCGGCGGGCGAAAGGAGCTGGTCAAGGCCCCGAAAGTATACGCCTTTGATACCGGATTTATAAGCTTCTTTCGCGGCTGGGAGCCGCTTCGTGCATCGGACAACGGAACGCTATGGGAGCATCTGGCGCTGGAATATCTTACGGCGCTGAATCCGCAGCGGACAATCCTCTATTGGCGCGACACCGCCGACAGGGAACTGGATTTTGTCATACCCAAGGAACGGGATGAAGTAGACGTGTTTGAATGTAAATGGAGCCCGGACGAATTTTCCCCCGCCGCGCTGAAAGTATTCCGCGCGGCCTACCCTAAAGGAGAAAATTTCCTGCTTTGCCCCGTGTCAAAGCCATATAAAAAAGCTTTCGGCAGTTTAACCGTCACCGTAACTTCTGATATCGGCTTGGCGGAATAGTATTCTTAATACGTATTGGCTGCACCAGGTTGGAACCTGTCTGATGAAAACTTATCGGTAACCCGGGTGGATTGAGTATAAGAGCTTTATTGGGGTCGTGCGGATGCATGAATGCAAGGATGGAGATGGTCATATCTCTTTTCTGACGAAGGACAACAGGACAGGCCTTGTGTGGGGTCATGGGACTAATTCTATTTTACTATTATTTACCAAGAGGATTCTTTGGCTCTCC
>CAZFMJ010000125.1:3016-3967 GCA_964520045.1 uncultured Elusimicrobiales bacterium
CTCCCGGCAGTGTGGCCCAACTGGAAGGATTGTTCGCTTACCGTCAAAAATGGGGTCCGATTGGTCCGGGTGAGACTTGCACAAGATCTATGTCTCTGAATATCTATGAGGCGTGGAAATAAATAATTTATAGAGAGCAGTCCCCCCGCGTAAAAGAAGCGCATCGGCCAGCAGGGGAGTCTGGAATATCTCAAGAAGCGCTCTGCATAAAATTAAATCCTGCTCGACTTGCGCATCCTGCGGCCAAGGTGCAATATTGCGCCAGTGCGTTATAGCAGACTGAGGAATCATATTTCGGGTTCCACCGGCGCGTTGATTAGAATACGCCACTTCCTGCTGACAGAAGCGCCGGCAATAGGCGCGGATGGGTCAAGAGGACGCAGCGGCGCGTCTCCAATCAACCCTGCCAATCCTTTTGAAAGGTTTTGCCTGCGGATTTTATCCAGGATATACCCCAGCCGCTGAGCCGCTATAACTTCTTCGTGACGCTTTACAGTATCCCGAAGTTTAATGTTATTGAGTTTTTCGGCCAGTTCAGTGAGAACGGTGACTGCATTTTCAAAACCGCCGGCGGCCCTGTAATAACGAACAATGTCCCATGCTGTGGTCTCCGGGGTGGAGACTTTCAAAATTCCTGTAGGGGTCTTAATTTCTTGTGTTTGCGAACGATCAAAAACTGATTTTATGTGGAAGCAGATTGAAATATTCCCGATTCCAATTGGACGAACAGCCTTGCTGGGAATTACAACTTGAAACTTCTGCGGACGCTGGTGTGCCGCCCCATGTAATTGCGCCGCTGACAGCAATCCGACATAGTACGGCCGGGACATCTCGTCATTAGGTTGTGGATGAACCATTCCGGCGGCAATGTTCCGGCAGTTTTATGCTGCGGGTCTACTATCACATAAAATCCAGCCCTTGGCATAATAAGCTGTTTGGCCTGCACCATGC
>CAZFMJ010000126.1:0-3670 GCA_964520045.1 uncultured Elusimicrobiales bacterium
AACCGATTGTTTTTCGACTGAGAATAGCATTTTCTTCCAGCGGAACTTCAGTTTAAAAATCGATCCAGCACAGCACGCCGTTGTCACTCCATTCCATTTTTATTGCATACAGGTGCAGACCCAAAAATCGCATTGCATGGTGCCTTGAGCGCAACCGCAGGCATAAGCGAAGCCATAACCATCTATATTAATACACGTGCCATAGCCCCATATCGTACAGCCCGTATACTGCGCCGCAACATAGCCCGTATAAGTACAGCCCCCGACCGCCACGGGAGTAGGGGGTGATGTGGGCGACGAAGTCGGCGGCGCCGCAGTCCCGCTGGGTGTGTTCCATGTATTATTTTCACAGTATTGAATTCCAGTGCTTGCCAGATACCGTATTGCGCCGACAGCGGAGGCATCGCACGTAGCCGGAGTTCCAAGTTTTACATACCCGCCGGAGCTTATATTTCCGCCGGCGTTTATATTACCATCAAATGACGAAGTGCCCCTAGCCCTAAACAGTCCGTCTATATCCGTATTCCCGCGGACATCCAGTTTAGCCTGCGGGAGAGATGTGCCTATGCCAAGTCTTCCATCAGGCCGCGTGGCGGCATTATTGGCGCCGATTGTCACATCGCCTTTCTCCCTTGCAAAAGCAGCTTTGTTTAAGCTCACAAGCCTTGTGTAAATTCCCACAGGCGAAGGATAATACGCGTGCAGGGTTAAGGTCTCGCTTCCCATTTTTTCATAACCAAAGATTAGCAAAGCAATCGCAATCAAGGCAAAGATATGTTTTTTGGTCAGTCTTATTTCCTGCGGCATTTTTATGTTGAATTCCATGATTTCTCCTAAAAAGAAGTTAGATGGTAACCGATATAACAACTACAAATCTGCGCTGTCCATCCGCCCCTTTTTTCCCATATACAATTTACCTTCTTTTAATCCTCTTGTCCACCACCCTCTTTATTTTTCCGGTTCTTTCCATTTTTGGGATGGAATCGGGGGGCAGGATCTCAATTTCAGGTTCCGGCATCCAACCGCGCTCGAGCACGTAAGTTAAATCTTCGCAGTTTCCGCGGATGCTTTGAATAAGACGTTTTTTTATATCCCCTGTGTTTTTTGCGCGTGTTTTTGTTTCCGCTTTTATCCGCAGAAAATCTTTGCTTCCTTTTGTTTCAATTATCAGCTGAAAATTAAAACTCAACTCCGGTATTTCTCCTACTGCATTATGTAAATCGTTTACAAACAAATGCGCGCCCCCGATATGTATCCTGTCGTCGCATCTTCCGAGTATCTCAAAACGGGGCTCAGTTCTTCCGCACGGGCACGGCCCGTCCATCCATCTGCCCAAATCCCCGAGCCGGAACCTGATCATGGGCATATGCCGTTTATTAAGCGTTGTGATAAAAAGTTCTCCAGTTTCGCCGGGTTTTACGGGCTTAAAAGTTTCGCTGTTTAATATCTCCAAAAACTGCTCTCCGGAAAAGAGGTGATGAACGCCCGGTGAGGAATTCCCGCATTGAAAGCCGATCACCCCCGCGTCGACGGTGGCGTATCCCGCCGATTTGACAGAAACCCCCGGAAAAACTTTGCGGAAAAAATCAGCCATGGCCGGGGACACGTATTCTCCCCCGAAAAATATTTTCCGGACGGGTATTTTATATCCCCCGGCCTGAGCCGCCTCGGCGGTTTTCAGCAAAAAGGAGGGAAGCCCTATTATGGCCGTAACATTGAATTCAGCTAGATATTTTAAAATCGACTCCATGGGAAGACTGCTCCCTATGGGGACCGACACGGCTTTTGTGCAAGCCAATGCCTTTTCCACCGTCAGGAAGCTGGACCAGAGATTTCCGGCGACAAAAAGATTCGCGGCGGTGTCTTTGCCGTTCAATCCGCCGGCCTCAAGCGCCATTCCGAGCATGCGCGACACGTTTTCATATTCTTTGGAATCGTAAAATATATATTTCGGCTTTCCGGTGGAACCCCCGCTCGCAAAATACACGCCCGATTCCATCGGGGCGGTAAACATAGCGCGGCTGTCCGGCGGAGTGTTGGCGTATATCAGCTCTTTTGTAAGAACCGGCAGTTTCCTGAAATCCGCCAAATCGTTTATCTCCCTGATTTTTTTGAAATGTTTTTTATAAAACCCGCTGTGTTTTCTGCTGTAATTTACAAGAGCGCGAAGTTTCTCGACCGGAGAAGGACAGCCCTCAACGGTTATCCAATTTACAAGACTGTTAAGCGGGAAAATCCCGTCATGAGGAGAGCCGACCGCGCCCGAAAGCATATTGCCCAAGGACGTCACCCTGGCTATTCCTATGCCGCCAAGTTCAACCGCTGTATTTTCCCGTTCTTCCTGCGTTCCGGCTACGCCGATTGTCTGGATATAACTCCTGTGCGGCTCAAGAATTGTTCGCAAATGCCGTGTCGATTTTACGCTTTTAACATAAACAACCCTGTTGAGGGGAGAAATTTTAAAAGAAGAATCCCTTTCCGCTATCACCGTCCAGTATGGTCGGGGGAATGAGCTTGAGCAATAGGCCGTATCAAGAGCGCAGTCCACTTTTGCCAGCTCGCGGGCTTTTGTTATTTCCACGTTTTCATCGGCGGACAGCCTGCCCTGCGGAAGGATTTTCTGGATTTTTTTAAAAGCAGCGCCTAAACAGTCAGCGAATTTTTTTAAATCATTATATCCCGCTCCTTCAAGATATACCGTATGCAGGGAAGAACATGCCGATTGATCCCACTGCGCGGCGTCAAAAGCGGCTTTTTGCGCAAGACTTTCCAAAGATTCCGTCTTCAGCGCGGTTTGAGTTATGAATCCGGCGCTTGCCTTCGGCCCGAAACCCGTCACCGTAACGCCCGCGGGGGCCAGCTTTTTATAAGAAACCACCGCCCGCTCTCCTCCCCAGACAAATACCGCGTCGCAGTATTTCAGCGCGGTTTCCTCCACAGCCGTATTTCCGCCAGGCCATGTGAGAACGGCGGTGCTTTGCGTTATTATTCCCTTTTTATCGCATTCCGCAAGCGCGCGCGCAAAAAGCGCCGGAAACCCCGAGCCATGGCTGGAAACCTTAACCACATTCGCATTTTTAGCAAGAATCCCCAGCACCAGCGAATCAACTATGCCCAGAAAAATATTCCCGGCTCCGACATGAAGCGCAACGCCTTTTGAAACGGCGCGCACCAATCCCTCGTATCCCGGTCTGCCAGCGAAGCGGTCGACGGCATCGGGAAGGAACATTTCCAAAGAAACCCGCCTGCGGAGAGTTTCTTTGGACAACCCGTTTTCAAAAATATCCAAAGTTTCCTTGATGACGGGCTTTGAAAACGAAACCGTTCCGGCAAGACCGGCCTCCGCTGATTTCCGGTAACTGGAGGATTTTGAACAAAACAGTTTTCCGGCCCCGGAAAGAACATCGATTATATACTCCAACGGAAGCCCGGCCATCCTGCCTGTATTTTTACGGGCGGTCTTAAAAATATCCTCTATCTGCTCCGGCGTCCATTGCGTCCGGTTGAGTTCCCTGCCGAAGACAAAAGAATTAAAATTCATAATAATTCTGCGGCATTAACCGCGCATCCTTTAAGTTTCTGTACCCCTGCCCTGCCTGTAATATGAAGCACCGGCCCTTTGAGTCCACAGGAGCATCTTTCCTTTATATATCCGAAATCTCCGGTAAGC
>CAZFMJ010000127.1:0-3507 GCA_964520045.1 uncultured Elusimicrobiales bacterium
GCACCTGCCCTACCTTGCGTCTTCCATAACGCTGATATCTTGAATAAGCTATCGCTTCCATAGTGTTAGCATCTCCTGCCCGAAAGTCTATATCGGTTTAAGTCAGTTCAGTAGCTTCTTTTGTATGTGAAGCGCCATGCCCCTTAAAAAGCCGAGTAAAAGCAAATTCTCCGAGCTTATGCCCCACCATCCGCTCCGACACATACACCGGAAGAAATTTGCGCCCATTATGAACCAAAAAAGTATGGCCCACAAAATCGGGAATTATAGTGCAGGAACGCGCCCATGTCTTTATGGTTTTTTTATCTCCGATTTGATTCATCTTCTGGACCTTATATAAAATTCCCATATCTACATAAGGACCCTTTTTAGTTGACCTGCCCATCGCAACCTCCTCACGCGCTCTTACGTCTGTCCTTTACAATCATCCAGTTCCAAATCTTGTTTTTTCTGGTTTTAAAACCTTTAGACGGCTGATTCCATGGCGACCGCGGCTGATTGTTTCCTTTTGAATGCCCTCTTCCTCCACCCATGGGATGATCAACGGCATTCATGGCTCCTCCGCGCACGGTAGGCCTTATGCCCCTATGCCTGTTCCTGCCGGCATTGCCTATAACCACCGTATTGTGCTCAACATTTCCCACTTGACCTATGGTGGCCATACATTCACGGGAAACCATCCGTATCTCTCCGGACGGCATTTTTATGTGAGCATAAGGACCGTCCTTGGCCATCAGCTGGGCCTGCCCGCCGGCCGACCGCACCATCTGCGCCCCCTTGCCGGGTATAATTTCTATGGCGTGAATAAAAGAGCCTTCCGGGATAGCGGACAGGGAAAGAGCATTGCCGGCCTTTATTTCCGATCCGGGGCCGGACATCACGGTGTCCCCCACATTAAGTCCGACGGAATGCAGTACATATCTCTTTTCGCCGTCCGCATAATTTAACAGCGCAATACGGGCGCTCCTATTGGGATCATACTCTATGGCCGCCACTTTTGCCGGTATTCCGTATTTATCCCTTTTAAAATCTATTTTGCGGTAACTGCGCTTGTGTCCGCCTCCGATATGACGCACCATAAGCATGCCGGTGTTATTGCGGCCGCCTGTTTTGCGCAGACCGGTTGTAAGTTTTTTCTCCGGCCTGATTTTTGTAATTTCCGAAAAGTCGGCGACCGTAATAGTGCGCCTGGACGGCGTATATGGCCTGAATGTCTTTGACGGCATAAAACTCTCCTTGCTTCAAACTCAAAAAGGATTGACTACTTAAGCTCCGCCACATCGATTTTATAGCCTTGCTTAAGCGCAACAACGGCTTTTTTCCATTCGGGGCGCTGCCCCTCAAACTTGCCCATTTTGCGCCATTTTCCAATAACAATCGACGTGTTTACTTTTTTCACTTTTACATTAAAAAGTTTTTCCACCGCGCGCTTAATATCCGTTTTGCTCGCGGTCTTGGACACCTCAAAACTATAGCGGTTTTCTTTGTCCTTTAAAAGAACGCTTCGCTCGGTAAGCAGCGGCTTAATCAGCACTTCGCACGATTCTGTATTATTCATCGGCCTTCACCTCTTTCGAAATTGTATTAAGCATATCCAACGCCGGCCGCGTAAAAATTATTTTCCTGTGCCTTAATATTTCATAGGCATTAATTTCAGCGGGAACACAATATGAAAAATCAGCTATATTTTGTCCCGCCCGGCTTAAATTTTTATCCGGTTTATCGGCAACAAACAAAATTCTGCCTCCCGCCGCATTAAGCGCCCGCAGAATATCATTTAAAACCTTCGTTTTAAAACCGGAAATGTCGGCCGCTTCAATAATCTTAAAATTTTCTTCAGCCAGCTTAGCCGAAAGAGCCTGCGCCAGAGCCTGCCTGCGCTTGGCGGTAGAAATATATTTATAATACGACCTGGGTCTCGGCCCAAAAACCACGCCCCCCTTCCTCCACAACGGAGACCTCGTGCTTCCAGCGCGCGCCCTGCCGGTGCCCTTTTGTTTCCACGGCTTTTTGCCTCCGCCGGAAACTTCGGAACGCGTTTTAGTGCAGGCGGTGCCCGCTCTTCTGTTGGCGGTGTATGCCGTTATCACTTCATGGAGAAAATGCGGGTCCGGCTTCTGCCCGAAAAGCCTGACAGGAAGATCGTATTTGCCGACTTCTTCTCCTTTCAAATTAAAAACCGGGGTTTCCATAGCGATTTGTCTCCTGACCTAAAATCATTTCTTTGCGGCCGGCTTCTTTTGGCCCGCCGAAACAGGGGCTTCCTTTTTTCCTTTTTTGGAAGCTTTCGGCGCAATGACAACACGCCTTTTCCTGCATCGGGTTGTCTCGGCTATATAAACTATAGTTCCATCGGCTCCCGGAACTGATCCTTTTAGAAGGAGCAGATTTTCCTCGGGAAAAATCTTAGCCACTTCCACTTTCTGCACGGTCACAAGGTCCTGCCCCATACGCCCGGCCATGCGCTGTCCCGGCAGAACACGCCCAAGCGACCGACGCGCAGCAATCGAACCGGGGGCGCGCTCTTTGTCGGACGCTCCATGAGAAGCCGGCCCCCCGCTGAAATTATGCCGTTTCATTCCTCCGGCAAATCCCTTGCCCTTGGAAACCCCCTGAATGTCCACATAATCGCCTGCGTTAAACCTGTTTTTAAGCGTAACGACCTGGCCTATTTCAAAACATTTGGCGTCCGGCACGCGGAATTCTTTTAAATGCTTCAACGGCGCCAGTTTTATTTTATCAAATTGCCCGCACTTAGAGCGAGATAACTTTTTTTTGTCTATTTCGCCGAATCCCATACACACGCCGCTGTAGCCGTTTTTTTGGAGCGTCAAAACATCCACAATACGGCAGGGCCCGGCCTTAACCACCGACACCCCGTGCATGTAGCCCGATGCTTTATCAAACATCTGGGTCATACCTATTTTTTCTCCTATAATAATTCTTAAAGACACCGGGGCATCCTGCGCCGGAGCGCCGTCAACTTCCGGAGACGAAACATTTTTCCCGGCATTTTCGGCTCCGGGAGTTCCCGTTTTGGCTTCGAGATTTTCTTCCATAACACCAATCCCCTACGATTAAATTTAAAGTTTTATCTCAACATCGACTCCCGCCGGCAGATCCAGCTTCATAAGCTCGTCTACTGTTTTGGAAGTCGGACTCATTAAATCTATAAGCCTCTTATGAATCCGCATTTCAAATTGTTCTCTGGATTTTTTATCAACATGGGGAGATCTCAGCACTGTGTATTTTTTGATATTTGTGGGAAGAAGAACGGGTCCGGATATAATAGCGCCCGTTCTGCGGGCCGTCTCAATAATCCTGCCTACCGATTGGTCGAGAATGCGGTGATCATACGCGCGAAGCTTAATGCGTATACGCTGGCGCACTTCTGTTTTATTTTCCTTCTTTTCCGGATTTTTATTAACACCGTCTGTCATAATACCAACCCCTTTATTCAATAACTTCGGTCACAACGCCGGCTCCCACCGTATGTCCGCCTTCGCG
>CAZFMJ010000128.1:0-3404 GCA_964520045.1 uncultured Elusimicrobiales bacterium
GGTGGGGAATACAAACCGCCGAAATCTGGGGAATCTTAGACTGCCGCCTTCAGCCAAAACCGTGACCGTAAATTTAAGTCCTTCACAGGCGGAAATATATCAAACGGCTATTGATAATAATAAGAGAGTGGAAAGTATTATAGAAGATATGAGAAGCTTATCCCTGAAAATTTGCGCGGCGACAACGGTAGGTGTCAAAAAACGAAAATCTTAAAAAAAGACAGATTACATGCTTAAGTTAGCGCCATTCTATGGTGTCCCCGGATTTTGGAAGAGGCGAGCCCTGATGCGCTCCGCCTATACCGGGCAGTGGCGCCCGGAAATGATAAGTTTGTGTATACACCTTGCGCGAAGCCAAAATCGGAATAGCTCGTCGTAAAAGTGGGTGGGAGTGCCACAGAACTGCCCCAATTTGTAGTAAAGTCACGCTAGACTAGGGCGGTTCAAGGGGCACTTTACCGACTTATGCCCTCATAATACAAAACCACTGCCCGGATTAGGAGCAGTGGCGGTTGTTTGCTGAAGTATTATTTTGGGAGCTGGTTTACCCAGAAAGCCTTCATGTCTTTAACCAGCACATAAACAACGTAATCAAAGGCTACATCTCCTGAGTCTACTGAACCAAGGAATCGGCCATCTGGCGCATATTCTGAGTAGATAGGCCCGGCATAGGTATACACACACATTGACGATGACGACCAGATTTTGACATCATCGAACCTTGCTTCGAGTCTGATTTTGTCAAGTTTAAATGAATTGCCGTTTACCTCGCCGACAGCGATTAAAGCGTAAGTAAGCCCATGGACAAAGTCAACGTTGTAAGAACCGCTCAGGTTGATTTTAGCTTCAACTTGGCGGTAATCCGGATTCGCGGTTTTGATTAGCGTGCCTTTTAATGACATCTGCTGGATTAGGCCTCTGATTGCAGACAACTCTTTGGAACTAAGGTCCTTTGTCGGCAGGGGAGGAGGAGGATTGTAGGGAAATGTATCTCCTTCCTTAGTCCCGGCTGGTTTAACCGACAAACCATATGAATGACTCTCGTTCAAAGTGTTCCACGCCTGTGATATAGTCAGAGCCTGCGGCTCCTGCTGAGCATAACCAACTCCTGCAAAACAAAGCACTGCGCACGCAAGTATAAGGTTTCTCATTTCAGTGTTCCTCCTGCTACATTTAATCTGGAAGCGCAGCTTTCTCTCTTCCAGCGTTGGTGGGTTGCCATGGTTTATCAACCTCCAACATCATGCAACGATTACAGTCTAATATAAACCTCAAGCTCAGCCAAGGGCCAAAAGGTCAGACATTGCCGGTCTTTGGACCTACGTTTTTTGTAGGCCTTCCCATAATTTATCGCCAGAGGCTGCCAGGACGTAGCTGCAATCGCGCCAAATTTTCAGCGAACACCCGTGTCGACTACCGCGCACCGCCGGCAAGCGGGATACCGTCATAAAAAACAACATGTCGCCAAACATGGCAATTAGACAACTTTTTTAGGGGAATCCGGGGACAGGGGAATCCGGGGACAGCATACCTATTATTTTATACGTCACGAAATATTCTGATAAACACAATTACTGGTAAATAAAGCGGGATAAATCGGCATGGCATCTCTGATTTTTCAGATTTCGATTTCAAGATTTTCCGCGTATGACGCGCTTCTGCGGTTAGGATTAGCGCCGATTTAGGCTTTTGGAAGATTTGTCGTGCAGAAAAGTGGCCATTCCGGCGGGATATTAAGATATTAAGAACCGTCCCCGATCACCCCGGTAGGTGTCAAAAAACGAAAATCTTAAAAAAAGACAGATTACATGCTTAAGTTAGCGCCATTCTATGGTGTCCCCTGATTCCTCTGATTCCTCCACATCCACCATTAGTCATTTAGTCATCAGCGTCCCTTATTCCCCCGCTTATTCCCCTTATTCCCTTCATACGCTGGGTGATTAGGCAGCAGTCTTAATCCTTAGTATGTGAATTGTGACCCCAATGCCCACCACGGTCAGCAGTAAGTGGCCCCATGAAGGAAGCATGGACGAAAGCATAGATAAAACCAGCGAGGCCCAGAGGAGGCTGATTGTAAATCCTTTTAGCAGTGCAGGCACCCCACGCTTTGCGAGATATTGCGTAATATATTCTCCCGGGAACCGGCTTTCCATGAGACGGCGATGAAGTTTCTCGGAACCGCGCGCGTAACATGCTGCCGCCAGCAGGAAGAAAGGCGTGGCAGGCAACAGCGGCAACATCATCCCGGCCAGCCCAATGGCCAGCGAAAAAGTCCCAGAGACAATATAAAACGTCTTCAGGCTTTTCCCCCTCTTGCCCGGCCACGGCTTAGGCCGGCGCTAAATTTCAGCAGCCAGGTTCCGGAAACCAACTCGTTTTCCAGCATCAGGTTTTCATATTCCTGCGATTCCAGATAATTCTGAAGTAAACGTTTCTTACTCGGATACCGACAGATCAATTCATTTACACGTTTTGCTATCTTTCGGTACATCGCTTTATCAGTTTTTCTTTGCAAGTTCTTATCAATAAGAACTTCCTGAATAATTTTGAATCCTGCCGAGCAGATCTGGCTGTAAAACTCTTTTTTTCTCAGACACCGTGCGTAACTTTGCGTTGACTCATCCGCAAGATAAGCATCGTCCATTAAAACATATCCGGGCTTGTTTAAGGCTTTTGCCGTTTTGGCGAGTGCTTCGGAGATATTCCCGAGTACCGGGCCGATAGCGCCCAGAACTATGACGTCGAATCCTTTTAAACGCCCGATCACCGACCGGATGTCGTTTACTTCAAATGCGCAAAAATCCCGCACTTTATATTTTTCAGCATACTTTTTGGCCGCTTCAATAAACTCAGGCAGCGCATCAATGCCTTTGACCGTACACTTCAGGTTTTTAGCGAGCTTTATTGCAAGCGCCCCTTTTCCGCATCCCAGGTCCAGAATCCGTAAATTCTTTTTGGCGACATTTCTTTTTATCAGGTTCAACATCGTTGCGGGATCTGAGCCAAGCTCCCATAGATCCTGAAGAATATAAGGAAGGTAAGGCAAAAGTTTCGTTTCGACGCCATCCAAAGATTCAACAACGCTCTTTATTACGTTGTCCTGGGATTCTTTATAATTGCTATTTGTCATTTTTTGCCCCCCTTCGGCGATATCCCTTCCCGGCATACAAATATTAGGAAAATAGGGAAAATAGATAAAATGAACGAGCCAGCGGCCCCCAGTAAGTTATAATAACGCGGGTTGTTCCGGGTAACGGGAACCTATCCGCATATAACACGGAGGCGCTGACTCATGAATAATTATACTACAGTTGTTGGGCTGGATGTCCATATTTTCTTTTCTATCTGCTTGTTGTTCTTTGTCGGTAAATAATTATTCCTGCTCACCACTTTCTTTCCCGTTT
>CAZFMJ010000129.1:0-3372 GCA_964520045.1 uncultured Elusimicrobiales bacterium
TTCTAAAAACCGGCGTTATCACCGCGATAGCCATCACCATACATAATTTTCCGGAAGGGATAGCCACAATGATGACCGCGCTTCATGATACTCACGTCGGCATATCCATAGCTTTCGCCGTGGGTATGCACAACATACCGGAAGGAATAGCTGTCGCCGTGCCTATCTATTGCGCCACGCAAAGCCGCGCAAAAGCCCTTATATGGTCGTTCGCATCGGGATTGACCGAACCGCTCGGCGCATTGATCGCGTATATCCTGCTTGCCCCGTATCTCAGCGGCGCGTTCCTGGGGATAATCTTTGCGGCGGTGGCGGGGATCATGGTCTTCATCTCTTTTGACGAACTTTTACCCTCCGCGCACGAATACGGCCATCACCATTGCGCGGTTTACGGCCTTATTTCCGGCATGGCCGTTATGGCTATAAGCCTTATGGCCTTTGCGAAATAGCCGACGCCAGCCTTTGTAACATCAACCGCAAGGGAAAAATATAGGCGATGGTTTTAGGCGGTTAACCGTGTTTCCTATCTGCGGCTCCGCGCTTTGATCCCGCATGGCGCGGGACCTGGGTTTTTTTATTCTTTTGGATATTTTTCCCCGATGCGGAACCGCGCTTGATGCGGCGGGCATGGCGTTTGCGGGGCTTCTTTTTCACCACCCAGTATCGAACCTTGCCGACGTCGAGATGAGTAAACCCCTTGGATGGATAGTAGCCTACGCCTCCGATACCGCGCTTCAGCGCGTATTTTTTTACGCGGGTGGAACTATATCCGGGAATTTTGATGTCCGCCGCCCAGCCCAGCATATGTAAACTTTTTTTGGCGGCGTCGGGGATTTGCCCGTTAAGTTTGGCGGTGCGGTAGCCGCTTAAAAGAATAAGCCCCCTCTTGCCGAATTTGTCCTCTACGGCATCCAGCAGCTCTACAAGTTTCACTGAAATGGGCGTTTCCTGCCCGGTAAGACTGCAGCGCATCAGGCGGTTTATCCGGTCCAGCTCCGCCTGATTGTAAGTCCCGTCCTTGCTCCTGTAGCGCGCATTAATCTTCTCTCCGGTGTCGCGGCGGGTAAGCGTCAGGCGGCCGTTGCCGCCGAGGTTTTCCGGGGGAGGCGGCTCGAGCGGCGCGGCGGTGCTGATAAAAATGTCGGCGGCGGAATCTTCGGCGTCTTCCAGGTCTCTTACGTCGTCTTCGGTGGTTTCCTGCTGAACAGTGACAGTCGAAACCGCAATATCCAGAAACCGCAATTCGGTCAACGAAGACGTGCTTATCTCATTCAGGCTGTCCTTCAGAGGGCTCAGCCACTGCGCGTGACAACTTGCGCCGGAAAACAGAAAAAAATACAGGAACAGATTTTTTGTCATTTTAAAATATCCGCGCGCCGTCCGCGGAAAAAAAGATCGCGCGGAAACAATCCGCGGGAATACAGCTTTAGGGAACGGTTTTTGATATTTTAATAAATAATCAGCTGGCGTAATAGTGTTTTTTAAGCCATTATGTTTTACGGGAGATATCCTTCGCGCCATGCTGCGGATTACCGCAGGACCGGGATGTGTCCGAAGCCGGACATAGAAGCAGCTGCCGGAGTTTAAAGTCCGGCCGACGTTTGACTTAAAACCAAACTACCATAGATGCAGTCTGCGATGGTGTTCTGCCCTGTTTTTCACGGCTGATATTTGATATAAAATATTTGAGCAGTCGATATTTTCGCCGCTCAAATTTTAAAAGACAGGTTTTATGATCCTCATAGTCATAATTATTGCGGCCGCGATCGTCTCTGTTGGTTTTTATCTCCTGTTTATCCTTCTGTTTCTAATACGCCGGTTAGGCAGCAGAAGGCTCTGGTCTAAAACCCTCCGCTTCATGTGGCCGGTGATGCGGGAGCTATATGCCGGCGAGCTGGCGGACGGCGCCAACCGGGCTATACAGGCCATGCCCGATGAAATCCGCCTCGAGCATCAATTAAGCCACACATGGCAGAACCCGGAATCGGCGAACTCTTTATCGCGGTCATTGAGGCACATGGGATTTTCCGACGCGGGTATTTTCAGCGTCGATAAATTGCCGGGCGTTTTCATCCGGCTCATGTTCAATGAAAGGGAATCGGCGGGCGCCGCCGTTTACGAACACCCTGAAGCCGGGGTATGGGCGGAGATCTACTCTGATTACAGCAGCGGAAACAGCGTCGATTTTACGATGCTCAAAGACCCGGGACTGCCCAAACATATGCAGCCTCCGTACTGCAGACTGGCGCATCTGCCGGGAATAAGCGTGGAAGCCCTGCACAAAGAATTCCTGTCCGCGCGCGAGCCGGGCGAATTTATCCCGCTGACCTCCGCAAATATTAAAGAGCGATTTGAGGATGCATGGGCAAAAGACATGGACTGGCGCAAACAGATGGAGATGTACCCGGATGAAGCGCTGGCCTTTAAAAAAGGCAAACCCATGCCCGACGAAAACCGGAAGGGGAAAAAATGGTTCGATATCGCCTGCGGCGCTATAACTATACTGAATTTAGCCGGAATGTTGACGCTTCTTTTTATGGCGAGGAATTATGTCACAATCGGCTGCGGGCCATTGCGCTCCGCGCTGTGGCACGCATTAATCCCCCTCCTTATTTTTTTATGGTTTTTTATAAATTCTATCCGCACTTCAGGGCCGATATCCCGGCTCACCGTATGGATAGTAAT
Source organism: uncultured Elusimicrobiales bacterium (assembly GCA_964520045.1). Lineage (GTDB taxonomy): Bacteria > Elusimicrobiota > Elusimicrobia > Elusimicrobiales > CAZFMJ01 > CAZFMJ01. Next base: position 2,686 of record CAZFMJ010000129.1, read on the forward strand.
GGGAATAATAACCTACCCGTTTTTCTTAGGCACCGTCTATTTAGGAGAGGTATGGCTGAACGGCGCTAAAGATATCTATCCGCCCTCGGTCCATTCGGCGCTCGTGGTGGGGAAAAAACAGGCAAAGGGCAGGCACGACCGGAGCTGGTCTATCCGGTTAAAATCATGGAATCCCGGCAGGGAAACGGAACAGCTCGGCGTGACAGAAGCCCAGTATTCGCGGGTCCAGCCCGGGAAAACCGTCGCCCGCGTAACAACCAAGCCCGGATTTCTCGGCTACGAATGGATAGCAGGCCTCAGTTTTGAGCCCTGATATCATCGCGCAGGCAATTTAGCCTAAACCCGTAAAACGCACATCCTTCTCCGTGTAAGCCCTGAAAAACGGCACAGTTTTTCCAGACCAGTGTATTTCCAACCATAAGAACTGCTTTTTACAACGATGAAATAAGCGCAAAACCTGCCAGATATCAACTGTTCTGTTTGTATTAGTTCGACTCATTGCATTCGCTCACTATGGTTCTGCTTACTTGTGGTGAGCGCAGTCGAACCACTCCACGGGTAGGACTGGATGTGTCCGTAGCCGGATTTAACGGCAGAATAGTCCACCCGCCTGCCCGCCATGTTGCAGTGGTGACGACAACTCAAATGAAGTTATCTTCGCGCTGCCATTAATTGCGCCACTTTGGA
>CAZFMJ010000130.1:0-3209 GCA_964520045.1 uncultured Elusimicrobiales bacterium
CAGTGTTACCCTGAGTGTAATCGAAGGGGTGAGTTTGGGGCGGCCCATTCTCAAGCCTTTAATAGAAAGAATGGGCTGTCTACACTCCACATTTTTTGTTTTTATATTTCTTTTTTCGGCATGCGCCAAGGAAAAACAGTTCGGAGATATTTCCCTAAAGCAGGTCCAGCAGATCTCCGGCATTTCCATGAATGACATGAGAAACGGCGCCGCCATATGGAAACTGGACGCCGAATCCGCAAAAATAACCGAATCGGACGGAAAAATATTTCTTTCCGCGCCGAAGATGGAATTTTTTAAATCCGGAAAGACCACATCCAACATATGCGGCAGGCGCGGGGAAGTTAAATCCGGCACAAAAGACATCGACCTTTACGACGATGTCACGGCGCAGTCTTTGGATGAAAACGGCATTCTCAAGACCAATTCCCTCCATTATTCTTCCGCCGAAGGCAAAATATGGAGCGCTGAGCACGTGACGTTTTATCACGGCGATACCGTAATTGAAGGCAAAGGATTTAAGGCAAACCCCGATTTATCCGAGATCGTGATAGAAAATCAGAAAACCGTAATGCGGGACAGAGTCAGAAAATAGAAGCTGCGGATAATTACAAACAGGAGGTCAACCGCAAAGAACGCAAAGCAAACGCAAAGAATATTGATTGAACCTGAAACGCAAAAAAAGCACAAATTTGAAACAAGGGAGAAATAATTCGCCGCAAAAAGGCGTCCCAAAGAAACCTCGAAAGCATGAGTTTGGGACAGTCCGATGCTCACTGCCTTGACGGAAAGCATTGGACGCAGGAGCCGCAGGATTGAAATTCTTTCTGCGTGGTTCCATTTCAAATGCATGTTTTATCCCCCATTTTTCGTTTTGCGCGTCTTTGCGGCTAATTTATGTCACTGGCTTGTAATCTTTGCGTTCTTAGCGTAAACTCTTTGCGGCCTTTGCGGTTATTTTTTTTCGCTTTGGCTTGTTTATTTAAGCAAGCAGTTATGTTTATGCCGATTTTAACAATTTTTATTTTATTCTATTTTTCAGCGGCGGTGTGCGCGGCTGAAAATCCGCATATGCCTAAAACTTTAGGAGGGGTAGTGCGCAGCGATAAATGGACGATACGCAAAACCAAGGGAGAAGAGGAATTTGAAGGCAATGTATCATATAAGCAGGGCGGATATCTTTTTAAGTCCGACAAGGCCGTGTATAATAAGAAGGAAAATAAGTGGCGGGCATACGGCAACATTTACAGCCGGAAAACATGGGAAACGGGAGCCGAGACGGAATGCCTGTCCGACCGAAGCGAATATCTTTCGGACGGCATGCAGGGCGCGGCATTCTCGGAAAATTCCGGAAAACAGGTGCGCATCATCCATTCAGACCCCGGATACGGAAAATGGCTGGGATTTTCAGACAGGGCGCTTTGGAACGGCAAAGAAAACCTGCTTACTCTTGCCGGAAAAACAATGATCATAAAAGACACCCAAGCCGCCGGCGCTCTTCAAACCGCCGGAAAGCGAAAAAATACGGCAGGCAAAGAATTGAATATCAAATATTTAAAGACGTTGAGCGACACAGCGATATACGACCACTCCAATGCGCAAATGCTGTTTTCGGGAGGCAGGCCCGTTATTCATGCGGTCAATGACGAGTATTCATTCGCGGTCCAGGGCGACGCCGTAAAAATTTTAAAATCAGAGGAAAAGATGACGGTGTCCGGCGGAACGCGCGGCTGGATTGTCCCAAAGGACAGCAAAGGAAGCAAAAGAAGCGACTGAAGCAAAAGAAGGGTTAATTTATGGAACTTCGCTCGGAAAAATTGGAAAAAAGCTACGGCGGACGCAAAGTGGCGCAAGGCGTGGACATAAATGTCCGGTCGGGAGAAATCTGCGGACTTTTGGGGCCTAACGGCGCGGGCAAAACCACTACTTTCCACATGCTGGTGGGCTTTATAAAGCCCGAGGCTGGAAAAATACTTATTGACAGCCGCGATGTCACGGCTCTTCCCATGTATGAACGGGCGCGTCTGGGCATCGGATATCTGGCGCAGGAACCCACGGTCTTTCGGGGGCTGACCGTTGAGGAAAATCTACGGGCTATTCTGGAACGCACGCTAAAAAGCCGTATGGAGCAGATGCGGCTGGTAAAATCCCTGCTTGAGGAATTCGGCCTGTGGCAATTGCGCAGGCAGAAGGCGTATACGCTTTCGGGAGGAGAAAAACGGCGGCTGGAAGTGGCGCGCGCAATGATAAACCGGCCTAAGATCATCCTGCTGGACGAGCCCTTTGTAGGCATAGATCCAATAACAGTAAGCGATTTGAGAAAAACGATTTTTCATCTTAAGGAAAAGGGCATAGGCATACTCATAACAGACCATAATGTGCGCGAGACTCTTGCGATCACCGAAAGGGCGTATCTTATTTATGAAGGGAAAATATTGATAGAAGGCGGTTCGCAGGAACTTTTAAACGACGAAAACGCCAGAAAGTTTTACCTGGGCGAAGATTTTAAGATGTAACAAATTAAGGTCACCAGTCACCAGCGGCCCAAGTCACCAGTCTGGTGAAACGAGAACTCTGGGTAGCTGGAAACTGGCTACCTTGTTAAGCAATCGAGTAAATAATTGAGATTATGTGAAGATTTCGAGGTGGGTGTGAAGACGGTTTTTACGGGCTTTTTCAACCGCTTTTAAATATTGCGACTCGGCCTTTTGGGTTTTCCCCAATGCATACAAAATACAGGCGGATGCTATTTCGGAAAGTATTTCCCCCCTTTTTTCGGACCTGCCTTTAAACATTTTTTCCGCGGTTTTAAAATGACACAAAGCGGTTTCAAGTCTGCCCTTCTTTTCCATCACCTTGCCCATGCCCCACTCCACATAGCCTAGATCAGCGGAATCATTAAGCAGAGAGTAAAGTTTATGCGCCTTTTTATACCCCGAAAGAGCTTCGTCCAGACATCCCATCTGGCGCAGGGCGTTTGCCCGCCCGCACTGGGCATATGCCTGCCCGAATAAATCCTGCGTATTCTTAAAAAACAGCCCGGCCCTGCGGTAATATTTTTCGGAAAGAGCGATATCTCCCGACATTCGGCAAACGCCCGCCAGCCCGAACAAAGCGTATCCCGCGCCGGCTGGGTCTTTAAGCTTTTGGGCGATAGCCAAAGCTTTCCTGAATGCCAAGACAGACTCTTTGTATTTCCCTTCAAGCCT
>CAZFMJ010000131.1:0-3065 GCA_964520045.1 uncultured Elusimicrobiales bacterium
ACATACGAATACGATGATCTATTTTGGGTAACCTTTTTAAATTGCTTGACAGGGGCCTATTTTAACTCCTGCCGGAAAATTTGACAATAATATGGGGCACGCTCCGCCGGCAAAGGAAATAATATGCAGACAAATACCGGGTCGCGGATTTATAGATTCGGAATACTGGATGGACCTGCATTTTGGTGATGTGAACCAAGACTTGATTTTTTGCGGTTAGCCGTTTCCGACACTGCTTCCGGCAGTTCAGACTTTACCCCTCACCCGGAAACCCAGTTTTCACTTTTTATGCCGCCCTGCAGGCTGATTACGATATGCTTTACCGGGACTTTTCTTTTAGCGGCAGCCAGCGCCGAGCGCGCCATGCTCAGCAGCCCCCCGCAGCATGGAACTTCCATGGTCAGCACGGTAAGAGTGTTAATTTCAGCCTCGTCCATCAAGGCCGTCAGCTTTGCCACATAGCCCTCCTGCCCTTCATCCAGTTTTGGACAGGCTATAGCCAGCGCTTTGTTTTTAAGAAATTCGTTATGAAAATTACCGTAAGCGAAGGCCACACAGTCTGCGGCCAGCACCACATCGGCTTTTTTATAATACGGCGCCATGGGCGATATGAGACGCAGCTGCACCGGCCACTGCCTGAGCCGGGAGCTGACCGGCCCCATTTTGCAATTCTCTTCCGCTTTGCCGCGGAAATCCATCTCCCGCGCTCCCGGGCAGCCGCAGGGCGCATGTCCGCCCGCTTCAGGTTTATCCGTCGTGTTCCCGGTCAACGGGTAAACGATTCCTTTTTCCTTCAAAAAATCCATAGCCTGCTTCAAAAAGTCGTTCTGCCCATGATCCCTTAGGTGTTTGAGGTGCGCTTGTACCGTATTCGCTCCTTTCCTGATCATGTTCGCCATAACCTCTCTTTCATCGTAGTCGGCGGCCTCCCTCTCTACCACCGAAATGGCCCCTCGCGGACACTCACCCAGACAGGCCCCCAGTCCATCGCACAGCAAATCGCTTATCAGGCGGGCCTTGCCGTCAATAACCCCCAATGCCCCCTCCGGGCAGTTGGGTATGCAAAGCCCGCAGCCGTCACATTTTTCCTCGTCTATCTTTATTATTTTCCTCGCACGCATATCTGCTCCTCCCAAAATGTTTTGCGGCTGTAAAGTTCCAACCAAAATTGACCCTCCGGCTGCAGCAACAATTAACCCGCCATCACCATATTAAACAACAATGTCGATACACCGCAACTACCGGATCAAAATTACCTAAAACTTTACACACTACGGGCGCACACACAGCGGATAGCTGTAAATCCCGCAGAAAGGAAGTTGATTTTTCACTCCTACCATATACCGATGCCCCCGAATGAAAACGCCGTCCGGCGTTTGCCTAACGGCGCTTCAAATAGAGACTTATCTGTAAAACTGGTTGCGGGGGCTGGATTCGAACCAGCGACCTCAAGGTTATGGGGACTGCGATACAAAGCCTTTTTGGGGGCCATTTTATGCATTAAATTGAGCTATTTTATTAACTCACCAGCCCATAGTTTTTCCAAAAACACCTTCCACGGCAGTATTAAAATGTTGTCCACCAGCCTTGGGCTGGGGTCCAGAGATACGACGATGGAGTTTTTAACCTTGTATTCTTCCCTGAATGCATTCAAACCCTTAAGGTGATGTGGGGCCGTTTGAGCAGTTCCCTTAACTTCTATGGCTGTGTGATGGTCACCAAGAATAAAATCCACTTCCATCTGTGACGATGTGCGCCAATACGCCGTTTCATACGCAAGACCGGAATAGTGATTGTGCGCTTTGATTTCCTGAAATATAAAGTGTTCGAAAGCCTTGCCAAACACTTCGTTACCAGGAACCACTTCCGTCCGCTTAAGAAGGAAATTTGGGAGCGACACATCGAAATAATAGAATTTAGGGGCCAGAATAACACGCCGCTTAGGTTTTTTTCTGAATACCTGAACGAAACTTCCAAGCAGAGTGTCGGAAAGTATCTGGAAATAATTTTTCACAGTGGGGCCGCTGACCCCGCAATCTGAAGCTATGTTATTGTAATTTACCATCTCACCATTGCTGAAAGCTGCGGCCTCCAGAAAGCGGGCGAAAACAGGGACATTACGAAAAACAGCTTCCGCCGAAATTTCCTCTTTAAGATAATCCCCTATATACGCATGAATAAGCTTCCCTGCGTTGTCTGCTGAATAATGCCTTGGGATCAGACCGTTATTTAAGGCCTTATGAAGGTTAAAATCCTGGATTTCGCTTGAAACCAGAGGAAAAAGTTCATAATGCACTGCGCGGCCACCTAAAAGATTGGCTCCTGCCCGCTTCAATTTCCTGGCACTAGAGCCGCAGAGTATAAATCGTATACCTTTGTTTACAATAAGCCACTGGATTTCGTTAAGCAGGGCCGGCACAAGCTGTATCTCATCTATCAATACCGGAGCTTTCGGCGGAGCGGCCAGCAGCTCTTCACGCAGGAGCGCCGGTTTTTTACTTAAGCGCTCAAACTCTTCGGAAAGTAAAAGATCATAATACTTTGATTCTGGAAAAAGTTCTTTCAAAAGAGTGCTTTTACCTGTTTGACGCGGACCGAGCAAAAAGCAGGTTTCAGTTTTTGACAACTCCAATTTTTGAATGCGTTTATACATAGCAAGAAATTATACATTACTTTATCATGATAAAACAAACCGACTCCATGTAATTACATGTATTTAAATGGTTTTATTCAATATAAGGTGCCCTCTAAAGAAACAGCACAGATCTTACAGCCGTATGTTTCCAGCAGTTCCAGTTTGGTCGGATCAACTACCCGGACTTCGGATTCACCGGGAAAAAATGCCGTCAACCGCATATTATCAATCGGAGTTCTGAAAACAGCGTAATTGGGGCCAAATTTCCTTTCCCCCACCCATTTTTCCATTGAAAACCCCTGCCGAGCATTTCCCCAAAAGGCATGTCGAGTCTGTTGCAAAACTGTCAACCTAAATTCGGCAGTTGAAAAAACAGGCTCTTCCGGTTTTGTTGTACATGAATAATGTAGTTTCTTAGACGGTAAAAGCT
>CAZFMJ010000132.1:0-2995 GCA_964520045.1 uncultured Elusimicrobiales bacterium
TTATATTTAAAGAACTTTTTTCGATTTATAAATGCCGAACAGGGGGGAACTTCAGTTTAATCATTTTAACCATCTCTTTGGCTTTTTCGGAGGGAATGCCCTGCTGGATTTTAACGACCTGCTTTGCGGTACCCCCCAGAGCGGATTCTATTTTTTCAGCAGACATATTTTTTATCGGCACTCCGCGTTTTGAAAGACGGGTCAAAACCACGTCATAAAGCGCCTTTACTTTATACTCATCGCTTGAAGCCAGATTTATTTTATTTTCCTTCTGATCAAGTGTTACACTGGAATTGCTCCCCTTGAAATCATAGCGGTTTCCGACTTCTTTATTCGCCGTGTTTACCGCATCCTCCACAGCGTGCAAATCAACCTTCGAAGTAACGTCAAAACTAAATTCTTCAGCCATAATAACCTCCAATTACAAGAGCTAACCCGGAACTGCAGTTGCCCCCCCACCCTATCCCTCCCCCTCGACGGGGGAGGACCTGTCTCTCCGAAACTTCTTTGCGAAGGAGGGGGTGAATAAAAAAGTTCTTATTATTACGACAACAACCGTTCGCCAACTGCAACTTTCAGGCTAAGTAATAAGTGTTAAGCAATAAGTATAAAACATGGATTTTTAAATTCTTTTATATGTTCGTTCTGAACGTCTTAAAACACGGAGTATTATCACTGTCTGCTTATCCTCTTCAATCGCATAGAGGATGCGCCAGTCTCCCATACGGATACGATGCAGATGATCCTTAAGTTTAACCACGCCATGAGGACGCGGATTGAGCCCAAGGGAAAGAATGCGTGATTTTATGCGGGACAACTCAGGATTATAGATATCATCCAAATCCCGCATTGCGGCGACTGAGAGTTTGACGCTATGCATGTTTTGTCCGCTTGGCAAAATAATCTCTGGCAGAGACTGCTTTCCCGGGACTTTTTAAATGCGCTTTCCAGGCCGTTTGGGCAGCATTAAGATCTTTAAGTTCCTGCTGATATGTCTCTTCCACGGCTTTTCTCAATAGATCGGCCATAGGACGATGCATTTCAATCGCCAGATGCTTAAGATTGTTATGCAGCTGTTCTGAAAGATAAATAGTTGTTCTAACCATAGTCTATCACCCCCACCAATAGACTAACATACAAACATATATATGTCAATATGCCCGCATAAGTTCCTGCTTTTAGCCTTCTATCGTCTACAAAGATTTATTTTCCTATATGCTATCTGCTATATACTATCTACTGTCTTTATAACATCGGTATCTTTATGCCTTTTTCTTTTGCGGTGGTTTTTGCCTCGTCATATCCGGCGTCCGCATGGCGCGCCACTCCTATGCCCGGGTCATTGGTAAGAACGCGCTCAATTCTGATCTTCATTTCTTTTGTGCCGTCCGCAACGGTTACCTGCCCGGCATGAAGGGAATATCCCATGCCTACTCCGCCTCCGTGGTGAAAAGAAACCCAGCTTGCCCCCGAGGCGGTACTCAGGAGGGCATTAAGCACGGGCCAGTCAGCCACCGCATCCGAGCCGTCTTTCATCGCCTCCGTCTCTCTGTAGGGACTTGCGACCGAACCGCAGTCAAGATGATCCCTGCCTATGACTATCGGGGCGGAAATTTTACCTTTTTTTACCAGCTCGTTTAATCCAAGCCCGAATTTCGCCCTATCGCCGTAGCCCAGCCAGCATATTCTGGCGGGAAGCCCCTGAAATTTTATTTTTTTAGCCGCCATGTTTATCCAGCGGACCAGCGGCTTGTTTTCAGGAAAAAGCTCAAGCGCAAGTTTATCCGCGGCCGCTATATCTTTTGCCTCACCGGAAAGCGCGGCCCATCTGAACGGGCCGAGACCCCTGCAAAACAGCGGCCTTATATATGCAGGCACAAAACCCGGAAAATCATAAGCGTTTTTAACTCCCTGCTTATACGCCATCGTCCTGATATTGTTCCCATAATCAAACGTCACAGCGCCCTTTTTTTGGAGTTCAAGCATGGCGCGGACATGCAGAGCTATAGATTCCATTGATAATCGGGTGTATTCTTCCGGGCCCCTTTTCCTCAAGTCCTCCGCCTGCTCCACGGTAAAGCCTTTTGGTATATAACCGTTTAAGGGATCGTGAGCTGAAGTCTGGTCCGTAAGCAGATCGATTTTAATTTCTCTTCTTGCAAGCTCCGGCAGTATTTCGGCGCAGTTTCCAAGGAGCCCTATTGAAAGAGGCTGTTTTGTCCGGACGGCCTCTTCGGCTTTTTTAACTGCGCCGTCCAGGGACGTTTCCATGATATCAAGATAGCCGGTTTCCAGCCTGCGTTTTATTCTGGAGGGATTTATTTCCACGGCCAGCATAACGGCATTATTCATTGTGGCGGCAAGAGGCTGGGCTCCGCCCATCCCCCCCAGCCCGCCGGTAACTATCAGCCTGCCTGATAAATCTTCCCCTCCGAAATGTTTCCGGCCCGCCTCGGCGAAGGTCTCGTAAGTTCCCTGCAGAATGCCCTGCGTTCCTATGTATATCCAGCTTCCGGCAGTCATCTGGCCGTACATCATAAGCCCCGCCTGCTCCAGTTTGTCGAAATTTTCCCAGTCGGCCCATTTTCCCACAAGATTGGAGTTGGCTATAAGCACACGCGGAGCATATTCATGCGTCCTAAAAACAGAGACGGGCTTTCCGGACTGGACAAGAAGCGTCTCGTCATTTTCAAGCGACCTTAGGCTTTTTACTATCGCATGAAAGCATTCCCAGTTTCTTGCCGCCTTTCCCCTTCCGCCGTAGACTACAAGCTCCTGCGGTTTCTCGGCCACATCAGGGTCGAGATTGTTCATGAGCATTCTTAGGGCCGCCTCCTGATGCCAGCCTTTACATGAAAGAATTTTTCCCCTTGGGGCGCGCACTTCTTCAACTAACGCAGAATTCATTTTTCCTCCGTTTTGTATGAAAAAACAGACTAATGTTGCGACAAAGAAATTATGCATCATTTGGCCTGTCGATTTTGAGCCGAGCCGA
>CAZFMJ010000133.1:0-2716 GCA_964520045.1 uncultured Elusimicrobiales bacterium
CATTTTTCCGACGAGATTTCAAATCAAAAATCTTTTTTCAGTGAGCCCTATTTAATTTCAAACAATCCTTCCCACTGCTTCTTTATGTGAGCTTCTAACGCCGACTTCAAGGGCAGCGCTTTGTCGAGGCCGCGATACAAACGGTCTTCGTTGATCTTCTCCTCATCAACGCCTAAAATGTCGGCCAGCGCCGTTTTGCGCAGCCAATCTTCAGCAATATGCAGCTCGCTCGACGGCTCGCAGAGCCTGGCCACTGTCAGAATCTTTGCCATCATCGCCCATGGAATGTTTTCCTCGCCGCGCGGCAGGTGCGTCTCAAAAAACTCATCGAGCTTCGCCATTCGCCACAGTTTGCAACCCAGCCACACGTCGCCAAATCGCCGTACCCGTTCCAGCTTTACGCCGTTGAGCCGCACTTGGACGACTTCCTTCTCAAGAGGCGGATCGAATAAGCCTGGTTGTTCGGCATGTCCGCCAAGCCGCCGAGCCAACTCACTCGCTCGCAGACGGCCATTCGCATCGAGTTCGCCAAGCTGAGCGACTATTTCTTGGCGAATCTTCTTGCCTATGCGCACAGACCTCACCAGTTGCCAATATTTGTGGGTCTTGCCATCTTTGCGTCTGACGGTATGCCGCAGATACATATCAATAGAAAATCATTTTCTCGATGGAGGCCACAAGACCTAAGGTCGCCACTACATTGCGTTTTGGGTATTATGGAAAAAATTATTAGACGAGGGGAGTATGCCTTTTAGGCAGAAAATTGCCGAAAAACAGCGGCTGTTGCGGAAGTTGGGTTAGGCCAAAAACTGCGTTTTTTGCGCCATAAATGCAGGATTACACCAGATGAACTGGCCAAACAGGCACAAGTAGCCAAAAACACGCTTTTAAGACTAGAGCGCGATGAAACCGTTCCGGAAGATTACATCCTTGGCAGAATATTACGCTTTTTCGGTTCAAAAACACAGGAAATCCTGCCAGCCGGCGCCGACATCTACGATTTTTTCGTCCCCCCCACAGACTTCGGCTCAAAAATACGGAATTTCCGATTACGGCATGGCCTTCAGCAGAAAGATCTTGCCGCTAAACTCGGTATCCACAAAATCACCCTGTGCAGGTATGAATCGCGGAGTGAAATGCCGCGCGGAATCTCTCCGAAGCATTATGTGAAGGAGGATGAAAAAGGTATTTCAAAAACTAATACCGTAATTCTATCCAGACTTGAAAGGATTATTAAGGATAGACCACACTAACAACTTAAATGATGCGCCGTAGGCGGGGAATTGTCAGGCTTATTTTACGACCTCCCAATGCCCTCCTTTATCAGGGCCTATGCACCGTATGCGATTCTGCTCTTTCAGGGATCGAATAATTTTTTCAATACCGGGGATGCTCATATCTAGAGAGGCCGCTATCTCCGGAATAGTTACGGAAGGATTCTGGAGAATAATTTCAATAACTTTCACCTTACTTTTCACCCTACTTTTCACCTTACTTTTCTGATCGCCATTTTCCAGCCCCTCGCCAGCCTCCCATTTCGGCCGATGGAAAACAACGACAAAACCGATCTTAAGCCGCTTTCAAACGGCCGACGGTCATGATCCCCGAATTTGCGCCGGATTTTAAATCCGTTATAATGCAAAACCATGCCAGTGTCCCTGCGAAAAAAACACTAGATATTCAATTGCCGCCTTTCTGACTTTCCAGCGCCATATCGCTGTAAGATTTTTCAATAAAGCCGTTGCTCTTAAGTTCGGCAATATCAAGAATTTCCCGCATAAGTTTATCGGCCTGCAGTTTGCCTTTCTTAACGATCACTTCCACTTCTATAAATTTCCCAAGTCCGGCCACGATATCAAGATGTATCCGGGCATTCTTGTAAAGATAAAGCCGGCGGACCTTTTTTACGGTAACTTTTATCCCCAATGCCCGCTTCATCAGATCAATAAATCCTGCGGACCGTTGTATCGGGCAAATATAATACCGGCTCCAGCGTTTTGCGGTTTTTTCAGGCCTGTCATAATGTATCAACTCGGCGGAACCGTCGCCGAATTCCCGCAGTTTTAATCTGCCTGTATGACAATTAAAATATGTATCCGTTTGCCGGAGAGTTGCGCTGAATTTTGCTCCGGCATTTTTCAGCCGGATTTTCAGCGCGGTAAAGTCTTGTATTCTTGCTTTGATTTCCAAATTTTTCATCGCCTGTAAATCGTTTTTTAAATTAGCTATAATTCCAACGCCGCGCATTTTACATCGGCGGCGAAAACCATAAAAACAATCCGGAATAAAAAAGGGGTCTTCTGGGTTTGCTGTGCATGATTTAGGCCTGTTTTAGCTATGAAACGTGCGGTTTTATAATTGGTGTCAATAAGTGCCTATAACCGGCTAACCACACTGTTTCAGGCCCCCGGTTCCGCGCTTCCCGCCATAGGAGGATGAGAGGGACGGGGGCGCCTGGCTGAAGAGGCCAATAAATGTGCTTTAGGACACCCATGTAGCCAGGTAAGCCAACTGCCCTGCTACCAGAATATGCTGGCCAGCAAACAGAACACGTTTTTCGAGCGCGTTTCTCCTATGAAAAGACCACATATTTACGCACAGCAAACCCGGAAGAGCCTAAAAAAGAATCCTTTCAGGATTCGTAAAAATACGCATTATAACGACGACAACTCAAATGAAGTTATCTTCGCGCTGCCATTAATTGCGCCACTTTGGA
>CAZFMJ010000134.1:0-2634 GCA_964520045.1 uncultured Elusimicrobiales bacterium
ATCGGGGTTTGTTTACAAAAATTTTGAAAATCTTTTTTCAGTGAGCCCTAAATATGACCTACTGTTATACGATATCACCTCTACGTATTTTGAAGGCAAGATGGAGGAAAATCCGCAGGCCAGACGCGGGCACAGCCGTGATCATCGGCCGGATTGCAAGCAGGTCTGCAAAGGGCTTATCGTGACGCGAGACGGAATGCCGCTTGGCTACGAAGTATTCCCTGGAAATCTTCACGACTCAAAGACGGTGAAGACGACAGTAGAGACGATCGAGGCACGCTACGGAAAGGCTGATCGGGTGTGGGTAATGGACCGCGGGATGATTAGCGATGAAATCTTGGCGTGGATGCGCGAAGGCGGGCGGCGCTATTTGGTGGGCATGCCCAAGAGTGAGTTGAAGAAACACGCGGCTGAACTTAGAGACACCAAAGGATGGAAGAGTGTTCGAGGCGGGGTCGCCGTGCGATACGCTCATGTCGTCCCGTGCGATGATAATTCAGTAGCGACCTGTTGCTTCTGTGCCATAGTGATGATCGTCGCGAGAAAGAATCGGCGATGCAGGAGCTGTTCTCGAAGCGAATAGAAGAAGCGTTGGCGAAATTACGGAGGCGGTGTCAGGAAGCAGTTCGTCCCCCTGTCTTTGGAAAAAATCCAACGCCAGGTGGGGCGTCTTTTACAACGCAATCAACGCGCTGCAAGGTGTTTCATCATCCGCTGCGAAGCCGCGGCTGATCAACCGTCGGGTGTGCGCGTCGAATGGAGCCTTGATGGGGAGGAACAGACGTTCAAAAAGCAGAGCCACGGATGTTACGCGTTGCGCACAAATGTTCAAGATTGGACGGAGGAGGATGTCTGGAAAACGTATATCCAGCTGACCCAAGTTGAGAACGCGTTTCGTGCCCATAAGTCAGAGCTCGAGATCCGCCCCATCTGGCATCACAGAGAAGATCGAGCCCAAACGCACATCTTCATCTGTTTCCTGTCTTACGTTCTTTGGAAATTGCTGGAGCAGTGGCAGAGCCGGGCGGGCTTGGGTGATTCGCCGCGTAATATCATGGAAGAATTGGGGCACATCCATAGCGGAGATGTTGTGCTACCGACAACTACGGGAGACAGAATTCAACTGAGGAGCATTGTCACGCCGGAGAAGGCGCAGAAGATTATCCTGCAACGCTTGGGCATCGGTTTGCCCAGACGTATGCGGATTCCGGACTTGGTGTCAAAATGTAGTGGCGACTTTGGCTAGTTTTTAGGCACAAATCCTTATTTTATAAGCATTTTTTTATTTTAATTGCGGAAGTTGGGTTAATCGTAATATTTCAGTGTACCCGGTTTGCCTGTCCCCGATTTTGCAGTTGAACCGAACGCATTATTTTAGAATATTTTCAAACAATTCCTGCCATGGGAGCAGCCTGATGTTGCCGGTTGATCTGGCTCTTGGAGCGGTGCAGGCGCAATACAAAACCGCGTCCGGTTTTGTTTCGGCAAATGACATTAGGCCGCGCAGACTGCCGGGGCCGGGATCGGCGGAAGATTTAACTTCAATAGCGAAAATTTTTCCATCCGGTCTCTCAATTATAAAATCAACCTCAGCCCCCTGATTCGTTCTGAAGAAGAACATCTTAAAATCTTTTTCAAGATAATCATTTAAACGTAGAAATTCCAGCCCCACAAAGTGCTCAAAAAGCCTGCCGTATTCCGGAGTGCCTTGCCCTAGGGAGTTGGAAAGTTTTCCGGCTAAAGCTCTAGCCACGCCGATGTCGAAAAAATAAAATTTAGGGTGCTTTACTAGTCGTTTCCTTTCAGTTCCGCAATAGGGATAGAGCAGAAAGCCCACAAGAGTGTCTTCGAGTATTTTAAAGTATTCCTGAACTGTTTTATACGATGTGCCGGTTTCTCCTGATATGGCGGAAAAATTGATAATATTCCCGTTCTCTCCGGCGGCAAGAGGTAAAAACCGGTAAAACGCTGAAATATTGCGCAGCAGCGATTCCATCTCAATTTCTTCTTTCAGATATGTTTCCGCATAAGATTTAAGCGTCTTGACGGCGGAGGCATGGTCCTCCTCGAAATAAACTGACGGCAGCGTGCCAAAAGCCAGCGCCTTCTGCAGAGAAAAGCGATTGCCGAGTTCAGTATGCGTTAGGGGATGCAAGCGGTATGTCCAGGCCCTGCCAGCCAGCATATTAGCATGACAGCGTTTAAGTTTTCGGGCACTGGAGCCGCTCAGGCAGAAAACGGGGGAGTCGGGAGATTCCATTATGGCATGTATTTCGTTCAGCAATTCGGGGACACGCTGAACTTCGTCAACCACAATATGGGTTTTGCGCTTGTCGCGGGACAGCACCTCATCTCTGAATAGAGCGGGCCTGGCCACCAGACGTCCGTATTCATCAGAAAGAAGCAAGTCATAATAGAGAGTTGTATCGCGGGAGAAAAGTGACTTTAAAAGCGTGCTTTTGCCAGTTTGCCTTGGCCCAAAAAGAAAAAAACTTTTTTTGGCCGGGAGTTTTATTGAACGATTAATCATATCTCTATTATATCATGAAAAAGAGAGTTATTGTCTCTATTTTGCAATAACCCAAAAAATCACATAAGGTTGAATAGTGCGATAAGTGGGCATGGGGGATTCCA
>CAZFMJ010000135.1:0-1729 GCA_964520045.1 uncultured Elusimicrobiales bacterium
TCTTTAAAAAGACCGCTGTGCAAAAGCTTCCCGTTTGCTACGCAATTAAGCGCAACCCCGCCCGCCATACAAAGATATTCGGCGCCGGTCATCATTTTTGCCTGTTCGGCCATCTTGAATACTATCTCTTCCGTGACCTGCTGAATTGCCAGCGCCATATCGCAATGTTCCTGACGCGGCTCGCTTTCCGGATCTTTTGCGGGGAACCCGAAAAGGGCAATCCATTTTTCCTCGTTCACCATCCGCAAACCGGCGGCATAATCAAAATAATCCTGATTAAGCCATATCGACCCATCCTTTTTAATGTCGACAATATTGTCTTTCAGCAGCTTCACAAAGCGTTTCACTCTATCCGAAGATGAATCGCCGTAAGGTGCCAATCCCATCAGTTTGTATTCTCCGGAATTTACTTTAAATCCCAGATAATATGTAACAGCGGAATAAAGCAGTCCCAGCGAATGCGGGAATCTCATTTCCTTGAGAATTTTTATGCCGTTTTTTCTGCCGTGGCAGATGGAAGCGGTAGCCCACTCCCCTACGCCGTCTATCGTAATAATCGCAGCCTCATCAAACGGGGAAGGGAAAAAAGCGCTTGCGGCATGCGACAAATGATGCTCCGGAAAAAGCAATTTAATCTTATCCTTATTGATAGCTCCGAAAGACTCCAGATTTTTCAGAATCATCATTTTTAACATTAATTTTTCTTTGATCCAGACAGGCATTGCGGAAAGGAACGATCTGAAACCTTTTGGCGCAAAAGCATAATACGTCTCCAAAAGGCGCTCGAACTTAAGCAAAGGTTTGTCATAAAACACAACGGCATCGATATCTTCAATGCGCAGCTTTTCCGTTGTCAAACAATATTTAATTGCATCAACGGGAAAAGAAGAATCATGTTTTTTTCTTGTAAAACGTTCTTCGTGGGCCGCAGCGGCTATATCGCCGTTTTTTAAAAGAACCGCCGCGGAATCGTGATAAAATGCCGAAATGCCCAGAATTTTCATACAGGTCCCGAACCGGCACATTCCCATATCACCATAAATTCACCATATCCTGCGCTTCATAACAATGATTTCTATCATGCCACAACGTGGTTTTATCCCCAGAATCGGCCATATCCAAAAAATCTCCGCTGGCCATTCTGTATAAATATGCTAAAGGCACTACCAACATATAAAACACTGCGAATAAAATTATTTTGGTGTTGAAACCACCTATAATCCGGGTTAATTTAAGCCATGACTCGGCTATTATTCCCGAGTATTTTTTACTGGAAACTGCCGTAATGAGTATGCCTATCGATAAATAGTATGCTACCTTGAAATGAAAAAGAAACCAAAACACCTGAAGAGCCAGAACAATAACAACATTGGTTTCAAGTGTCTTATAGTCGGAATGTTTTCTCGCAAAAATGATCTTCATTTTCAATTTACGCACGTATTATTATTATCCATTTTACATTATTACGATTATAGCAACTTATAAAATTTTTATGGGAATCCGCTGAAATCCAAAAAAAAATTTCCGAATTTAGCAAAAAACTGTTATAATAATTATATAAGGCTTCTTTCGCTATACGTCGGCGGATTCGCCCAAAAATTGTTCTGTTTTTCAGGGGCCTGCCCCGCTTACGCGGGACTGTCCGCCTTCGGCGGATTCGCCCAAAAATTGTCTTGTTTTTCAGGGGCCTGCCCCGCTTACGCGGGACTGTCCGCCTTCGGCGGATTCG
>CAZFMJ010000135.1:1829-2505 GCA_964520045.1 uncultured Elusimicrobiales bacterium
CCCAAAAATTGTTCCAATTTTCGGGCCTGTAGCTCAGCTGGGAGAGCGCCTGCATGGCATGCGAGACCAGCTTTTTTGTTGGTTATTGCCAGTCTTTGTTACCGTCGAGAAACGCCTGCCCCCGCTTACACCGCTATTGCTGATTTTATCCCTTTTTTGATAGATTTGGTCCCCAAATGGTCCCAAGTTTTTTAACAGCCGGCCTGCAAAATTAACGTTACCCCGCAGGAAACCGTCAAAGAACGCGGGGTAAATAGTCATCCCATCATTATTAGAATCCACAACCCTTGAGAACGCTGTTCATCGTCTGAAAGGCATCCTGGACGTGCGGTTTCAGCAGGGCTATCACTTCTTGGATGCCGCTGCCATAATATCTCGCCAAGGCATAAAGATCATAAGCGTCCTTTTCTTTATACCGCTCTCCGAGAGCCAGACCTTTAAGTCCGACCATTGCCGGCAACGAAGCCAATTGTAGCGTTGTTGAAACCCGACCGCCCCGTTCCGGCAATTCCACTTCCAATTGAAGAGGTTCATTCCATTGGAAGGCCATCTCCAGATGCGCAGTTGCCCGGGCAGGCAGATTTTCCTGGACTTTCCTATGGCGCCTGCCTCTCCCTTTCCCTAGATAAAATGAACGAGCCAGCAACCCCCAGTAAGTTATAATAACGCGGGTTGT
>CAZFMJ010000136.1:0-2389 GCA_964520045.1 uncultured Elusimicrobiales bacterium
TTCGTCGTCCGGAAAGGAAATCAACGGCGAAAAGAACCGCCGGCAGAGTGACCGCATGAGCCTTTGACAGCAGAGACAGCGAAAAGAACATCAGGGAAAGCAGATAATTTCCCCCTCCCCCCGTTTTCAAATACCGCGCATACGCGATAAGAGAAGAGAGGAAAAATAAAGCGTAAAGCAGATTTTTCCTTTCAGCTATCCATGCGACAGATTCTACGTTCAAAGGATGGACCGCAAATGCCAATGATGTTACAAATGACACAGGAATGTTTCCGGTTAAAACCAGTATGAGGAAAAACACAAGCGCGGAATTAAGCATGTGAAGCGCAAGACTTACGGCATGATACCCTGCGGGATTGTCTTTGAAAAGGCGGTATTCCGCCATATAGCAAACCTGAACGGCCGGAAAATAATTCCCGCCGTAAAATCCGGCAAAAGCCTTTTTAATGTTTTCCGCAGATATTTCCCTTACGACGGGATTTTCAGCGATGTAAAAACCGTCGTCCCAATTTGTAAAGCCGTTTTTAAGGGAAGGATAATGGGACGCAAAAGTCCAGATTAAAATCAGAAAAACACACAACAGTATTTTCTTTTTTTTCATACCACACCGCTATAAATTACTATTTCATTCGGCGTTAATTTTCGATTATAACACTCCGCCCAAACCATCCTTCAAGGCAATGAGTTTGGACTGACTCATTCTCAAAGCCCTTCAAGGAAAGAATGGGTCCGCGCTCTTAGCGCTCTTCTTTGCGTCCTTTGCGTTTATCGCTGAGTAGTTTTTTGTCCGCGCTTTTTGTGCCGATCTTAATCAGCGCAAAAAGGAAATTTCCCGGCATTAAATTATAACACAATCGCAACTACTGTATTGACATATGCCCCTTATTTTTAGGATTATTCATTTGAGTCTATCGCAAGCTCCGGAGGGAAAAATCTATGGAAACAGCGGCAGTTGAACAATTAACCAACAGTCTGGGCTGGCTGGATTACAGTCTTGTGGGAGCCTCGGTGCTCATACTGCTTGTCATAGCCTATGTCACGGGCAAAGACGAAAAAGACACGAACGATTTTTTCCTCGGCCGGCGCAGAGTGCCGGGATGGGTCGCCTGCATGTCTTTTGTGGCCACGGAAATAAGCGCGATGACCATAGTGGGAGTGCCCGCCACGGGCTTCAGGGAAAACTGGCAGTATCTGCAGTTTTTCATCGGTTCGGCTTCCGCGAGAATATTTATCGCTTATTTCTTCATACCGGCCTTCTACAAATACAACTGCACCACAATATATGAATTTCTGCGCCACAGATTCGGGCCGGAAACGCAGTATGCCGGATCTATATTTTTCTTCATAACGCGGCTTCTGGCTTCGGGAGTCAGGCTTTATGCCGCTTCTCTCGCCGTTTCCGTAATCATGGGCTGGAGCCTTCCGAAAACCATACTGCTGTTTACCTGCATAAGCACGGTTTTTATAGGATTCGGCGGCATAAAAGCGGTGGTTTGGACCGGCGCGTTTGAAGCCGCCATATTTTATGTGGCGGGGGGAGCCATAGCGGCATACCTTCTTTTTTACATTTAGGGGGGGTTCGGAGAAATTTTGCGGGCGGCGGGGGAGTCCGGGAAACTGCATCTCTTCAACATAAGCTGGAACATGAAAGACCCGAATGTGCTTTGGATAGCCATACTCAACGGTCTTTTCGGCTCCATGGGGGCATTCGGAACAGACCAGGAATTAATGCAGAGGCTTTTAACCGTTGAAACGCGCAAAGCCAGCCAGAGAACTCTTATTTCCACTATTTTTGCCGCCCTCCCTCTTACGGTGATATATCTGGGAATCGGAACTCTTCTTTTTGTCTTCTACCAACAGCATCCGGCTTTAGGCCTTCCGGACAATACCGACAAAATATTGTCCCACTTCGTAATAAATGTTCTGCCCACGGGCTTAAAAGGGCTTATGCTTGCGGCTATAATAATGGCCAGCATCGACTCGCCCTTGGGCTCCCTGTCTTCCTCTTTTATAACCGACATCTACCGCACTTTGCTGGTTAAAAAAGCGGACGAAAAACATTATCTGCGGATTTCACGGCTTGCCGTAGTAATATTTGCCCTGATACTGGCGGTGATTGCTTATTACTGCAGGTCTTTTGAGGGCATGCTGTGGTTTGCATTTAAAATAAACGGGGTCACAGCGGGAAGCCTGCTGGGAGTTTTTCTGCTGGGGCTTCTTACAAAGCAGCCGTCCAACCGCGGAAATATCGTAGCGATGATATTCAGTTCGGCGCTGATGGCCGTTCTGCTTGTTCTCTCCGAAAAAAAGATCATTGAACTAGGCTGGAGCTGGCTGATAGTTTTCGGGACGACGATAACTTTCGTATTAGGGTATCTGCTGGGGCCGA
>CAZFMJ010000137.1:0-2376 GCA_964520045.1 uncultured Elusimicrobiales bacterium
GCGCGGTTTAAGACTTTCCCGCCGGCTATTTCCAATTCATCTCCTTCTTCCGCCTCAATCGAAGGGCAAATCACCATATTTAACCCCAGATTAACCGCATTCTGCAAAAAAATGCGCGAGAAGTTTTTTGCTAAAATCGTAAGTTCGTATCCTTTAAGGCATGAGGCGGCCTGTTCCCTTGATGAGCCGCAGCCGAAGTTATTGCCGGCCGCTATCACGCTGCCCTGAGGAATCTCCTTGGCTTTGAGCCTGCGGTTGAAATCGGCATTGTCTACAAACGCGTATTGCGGAGTTTCAGCAGGAAGCACAGTGGCCATAAACCGGCCGGGATAAATTATATCCGTTGAAATATCGTCTCCTAATTTAAGAACAACCTTTTTTATAGCCATATTAATTCGCTCCTCTGGGATCGGTGATGGTTCCGGAAACAGCGCTTGCGGCGGCTACCGCAGGCGAGCATAAGTATACTTCAGCCGCGGGATTGCCCATTCTGCCTTTGAAATTCCGGTTGGTGGTGGCTAAAGCCGTTTCATTGTCGCCTAGCGCTCCCTGATGCACGCCGAGGCATGGTCCGCAGCCCGGATTGCATATTACGGCTCCCGCCGCGGCCAAATCCCTCAGTATGCCGGAGTCCAGAGCGGCGCGGTATATCCGCCATGACGCGGGGAATACCAGCATGCGCACGCTGTCCGCAACGCGTTTTCCTTTGAGTATATCGGCCGCAATTTTAAGGTCGTCCAGCCTTCCGTTTGTGCATGAACCTATCACAATCTGATTAATCTTCTTTCCAGCCATTGCTGAAATAGGTTTTACATTGTCTACTTTATGCGGGCATGCTATCTGCGGTTCGAGTTTGGAGACATCTATTTCAACCGTTTTGTCGTATGCGGCGTCCGCGTCAGGCCCGAATATGTCGATACGGTCGTTCACTCCCGCCTCATTTTTGAGATACCGCAGTGTTTCCTCATCCGGAGGCACGATGCCGGCTGTGGCGCCCGCTTCCACGCTCATGTTGCACAGAACCATGCGGCCTGATGTCGGCATTTTGCGGATTGTATCCCCGTGGAATTCAATCGCTTTAAAATTCGCGCCTTCGGCGCTGAGTTTTCCTATTAAATAGAGTATCAGGTCTTTGGGATATACGCGGTCAGGAAAAGAGCCGGTTGAAACCACTTTGATTGTGCCGGGAACCTCAACGTTTAAAACCCGGCCAAGCGTCCAGACTGAAGCCATTTCAGTAGCTCCGATGCCGAAAGCAAAAGCGCCGAGCGCGCCGTGGGTGGTAGTGTGGCTGTCCGTGCCCACAAGCACGGTCCCGGGCCGGACATACCCGTATTCAGGCAGAATCTGGTGGCAGATTCCGCCCACATCTCCGCGTATATCATGGAATTTTTTTATTCCGTTTTTAGCCGCAAATTCGCGTATCTTTTTCTGGTTGCCGGCTGTTTTGGAAGACTCGGCGGGGACGCGGTGGTCGAAAATAAGGGCTATGCGGTCGGGATTGAAAACCTTGGCCGGAAGGCCCGTTCCCTGAAAAATTTCATTAAACTGGTTGATTACAAGCGCCGCGTTTTCATGAGACATCGCCAGATGGACTTCGGGCTCAAGCACGTCTCCGACCTTGGCGTCGGTCCTGCCGCTTGCCTTGGCAAGCACTTTTTGCGCATATGTCATGCTCATATTTTTTTCCTTTTGTGTTTATACTCTAACTGATCCGACTTTGCATTTGTCGGCTATTGCGCGCGCCATATCAAGGGTGGTGGCTGGTCCGGCCATATCATATGTCCGCACCTTGCCTTCTCTGATTACAGCCGCTGTTGCGTCCTCAATGGCTTTGGCCATCGCGGGTTCGCCTAGCCAGTCAAGCATCATTTTTGCCGCAAGGATGGTGGCTATGGGATTGACTTTATACTGCCCCGCGTATTTGGGGGCGGAACCGTGAGAGGGCTCAAACACCGCCAGTTTTTCGCCGATATTGCCGGAACAGCCGAATCCCAATCCTCCGACCATCTGGGCGGCAAGGTCGGATATGATATCACCGTAGAGATTCGGAGCCACAAGCACGTCGTAGTTGAAGGGATTTTTGAGCAGCCACATGGTCATGGCGTCTATATTGGCGTCGTCCATTATAATTTCCGGAAAATCTTTGGCTACGGCGCGCGCCGTTTCCAGAAACAAGCCGTCGGTTGCGCGGACAACATTGGCTTTATGAACCACCGTCACCTTTTTGCGCTTAAACTTGCGCGCAAATTCAAAAGCCGCTCTGATAATGCGCTCAGATCCCTTTTTTGTGTTGATTTTGCAGGAAATCGCATATTCGTCGCTTTTTAGGCCTTTGAATGCCTTAAACGCAGGCGCAAGTTCGGCAAGAGTATC
>CAZFMJ010000138.1:0-2230 GCA_964520045.1 uncultured Elusimicrobiales bacterium
TATGTTTGACAGAAACTAAGTATACTAAGAAACATAATATACAAGGTAAACGGTAGACGGAAAAAAGAGAAAGAGAAAAGCAGTATCTCTACTCTCTGCCCTCTGCTGTTTTGCCGTCTACCTTCTCCCGTCCCAAACAAACCTTAAATGCAGTGAGTTTGGGACGGCCCATTCTCAATGCTTTAAATGAAAAGAATGGGCCGTCTACCGTTTACCGTCTTTATTTTTTTAAAGATGCTTCGTGACCGCCTGAACCAGCTGATCCTTTTTATGCCTTAACTCGTCCTGCACCTTATCAAAGCCGTCCCTTGTCTTATCCGCGGTTTCATCTATCCATTCATTAAGCTTCTTTCTTGTCGCCTTGCCCGAAGAGGGGGCGAAAAGAATTCCCAGGGCCGCTCCGATAATGCCGCCCAAAAGACAGGCGGTAATAACTGTTCCGGTATTATTGCTGTTATCTGACATGTATCCTCCTTTGCTGTCATTTATACTGTCGTTTATAATGTATTATTCTTAACGCAGTTTGTCAAATAACTGGACTATGCATGGCTTTTTACAGTACTATATTACCGTAGCGCCGCGGCGCCGCACCGGAGGCATTATGATTAAAGAAACTCTTTTAAAAATAGAAACAGCCATACAGAAAATACATAACATCGACCACAGCGACAAACAGCAGCTTCTGGAACTTATGGTATCGCTTAAATCGGAAATTTCCGGCCTGACCCAATCCCATGCCGACCATGCGAGAAGCATAGCGGGATTTACGGAAATAGCCGCGCATGAAGCCACCCGCAAAACAAAATCTCCGGCCCTTCTTAAATTATCACTGCAGGCCCTTAATTCCTCGGCGGGAGAGTTTGAAGCTTCCCACCCAAAACTGGTGGATACCATCAACGACATCTGCATTCTTCTTGCCCGGATAGGTATTTAACTATTCCCGCAAAAAACAATCATATTGAGCAATTACTTGCCTAATGAAGAAAAAAACGCCAAAACCGGATTCCGCTTCAGCTCAGGCTGAAAATCCCGCAGACTGGCGCATCCGCGCATGGCTTAGCATTTCCTTTATATTCATATGCTGGGTAATATTAGCCAGGGCATATTACTCGCAAATGAATATTTGGGGATATATACGCAATGCGGCCGGCATCCTTCCCGACTTTCTGCTTATTACTCCGGCATGCCTGCTGGAAATCTTAAAACTTCTTTTCCTGTCCGCCGGGCTTGCTTTTCTGGGAATAACCTCCGGATGCCTCATTATAAAAAAACTCGGCGTAGAACCCGATTCAAAGCCCGAAAAAATCGTTTTCGGACTGGGACTGGGCTGGGGGCTTATGGCGACCGCCATGGCCTGGCTGGGACTGCTTAAACTCTGGAATACGCAGTTAATATTCGGCGGACTTATATGCGCCTCAACGGTTTCCGCTGTCTTGTCATACCGCGCCGGCATATTGGCGGTATTCAAACCCTGCGCTCCTTCCGGCGAGTGGAAGCTTTTTGATTTTGCCGCGCTGGGCATAATGGCCGCGTTAGCGCTGTTTAATCTGTCCGGCGCCATGATTCCGGAAATATTCTATGACGCGCTTGTATACCACCTTACGCTTCCGGAACTCTACTGGAAGCATCATGGATTTATGCCTACGCCCGATAACCTGTATTCCGGCATCCCGATGCTCATTGAAATGCTTTTTGCGATATGTCTTCCTCTCGGCGGAGACAGGCTTGCGCATTTTTTGAACTGGATTCTGGGCATTTCCTGCGCTTTGGCGGCTTTTTCCATCGGGCGCAGGTTTTTCAGCCTGCGCGCCGGCCTTATCGCGGCATTGATTTTTTATTCCACCCCCCTCATAAGCATACTCGCATGGAAATCATCTATTGAACTCGGCTGGGCGTTTTTTCAGATACTTGCGGCTTACGCGTTTATATTGAGCCTCGGGACCCGCGATGAAAACCGGCATGGTTTGCGCCTGCGGATCCTTTGCGCGATCTTTGCGGGACTGGCCGCCTCCTGCAAATATAACGCATGGCCTCTGGCGGGAATTCTTGCGCTGTATGGGGTTTACATCTCAAAAAAATATTATAAGAATCAGTTTATTCCATGGAAATCCGCCGGAATGGCGGCGCTGGCATTTTCAGCTGTTTTATTTATCTGGCCTTTGCGCAACGCCCTTTTTTACAAAAACCCTATTTTTCCTTTTTTGGACGGTTGGAAATGGTTTGCGGACAG
>CAZFMJ010000139.1:0-2058 GCA_964520045.1 uncultured Elusimicrobiales bacterium
AAACCGCCTTTCATGGCATATCGAAGCTTAACTTTGTGTCTTCAGGCAATTCGGGCTATGGAAACTACGAAAATCTTGGATATTTTGTACAATGAAATTAAGATTTGCCCGCCGCAATACACATTTTGAGGAAGTCAGATGAAGACTTCCCCCGCCGTGTGTTCGGCGGCATAGGAGAATTATTATGCGGCCCAAAATTGAAAAACTCACAATAAGAGGTTTTAAGACCATACGAGAACTTAAGGATTTTGACCTTAAGCCGTTAACCATTTTAATTGGCGCCAATGGCGCGGGTAAGTCCAATTTTATCTCGTTTTTTAAAATAATGGCGCATGTAATGCACGAACAGCTTGAATTTTATGTCGCAAAATATGCGGCAGGAGCAAGTAATTTATTGTTTGATGGCAAAAGGACATCTCCTTTTGAAGGCGCTATTTCTATCAATGATGGGGAATGGCAGAACAAGTATTTTTTTACGCTTGTATTCGCCGCAAATGACACTCTTGTGTTTGGTAAAGAAGGGTATCGGTATTCCACTTCAAACTATGACAGCAACCCACTAGCATGGGCGAATGGAGCCGTGGAATCTAATTTTGCTAAATATGCGAACGCATCTACTCCAACATCTCCTACAGACATGAGAGCCGCTTATAAGACCTATCAACTCATTCAAAAAATATGGGTCCGCCAATTCCACAATACATCATTTACATCAGGTATACGCGCCAAGAGCGATATTAGTAAAACATTATGCCTTGAAGACGAAGGAGCGAACTTGCCCGCGTTCCTATATGGATTAAAAACCCTACAGCCGCAATACTATCAAAGAATAGTGGAAACAACAAGATTGATACTGCCGTTCTTTTATGACTACGTTTTAGAACCTGAAGGGCAAGGCATATTATTGCGGTGGAAAGAAAAAAACAGCGATATGCTGTTTAGCGCTAATATGGCGGCTGATGGAATGCTCAGAACTATGGCGTTGGTAGCTCTATTGCTTCAGCCTGAAGCGTCCCTGCCTGATGTTTTAATAATAGATGAGCCTGAATTGGGCCTGCACCCTTATGCGATAGAAATACTGGGCGGTTTATTAAAAGGAGCATCAAAGCTGATACAGGTTATTATAGCAACACAATCAGCCCAGCTTATTGATTGTTTTGAGCCCGAAGATGTTGTGGTGGTGGAAAGAAAAAACAGAGAAAGCACTTTTACGCGTCTATCCGGCGCGAAGTTGGAAGACTGGCTTGAAGATTACAGTCTTTCCGAATTATGGCGGAAAAATGTAATTGGAGGCAGACCGCAATGATACGTCTCCACTTTTTTCTCGAAGGCCAAACAGAAGAAACTTTTCAAAGAGATACCCTTTCGCTTCATTTGGGCAATTTTAATATTAGCGCGGACGGCAAGCTGACAGCTCACAAAAAAATCTCCTCACGCAAATACAAAGGCGGTATCCTTGATTGGCAAAAAACATACAGCGATATCGGCCGATGGACTAAAGAAGATGACAATGCCGACTCATGGTTTACGACTATGTTTGATTTATATGCCCTGCCAAATGATTTTCCGGGGTATAGCGGGGCGCAAGTGGAAACAGACCCTTACAATAAAGTTGAGTTTCTTGAGAATGCGCTCAAAAATGAAATAAAGTATCCCCGGTTTATTCCGTATTTTCAGCTTTATGAGTTTGAAGCTCTTCTTTTTTCCGACCTGCAAAAAATTAAAAAGCAGTATCCGGCATGCGGTCGGGAAATACAGAATTTGGCCAACGATGTTGCTAATTCACCCAATCCAGAACTTATTAACGACAGCTCCGAAACCGCCCCATCCAAACGTATAATAAAACAGATTCCATCTTACGATAAAAAATCTGCCGGCCCGATAATTGCAAACCACATAGGCTTGCCTGTTTTGCGCGCAAAATGCCGTCATTTTAATGAATGGCTGACGAAATTAGAGAAACTAGGCCGCTGACAGTCAGGCTAAGAGGATTAGGGGACGGTTCTGACTTTCCTTATTGTCAATAATGATTATATTTCATTCACCGGTATAGCAAGA
>CAZFMJ010000140.1:0-2042 GCA_964520045.1 uncultured Elusimicrobiales bacterium
ACAACCCGCGTTATTATAACTTACTGGGGGTTGCTGGCTCGTTCATTTTATCTAGAAGGACGAAAAGGGGAACATCAATAGAGCTTAAAAAACGAATTAAACTCATTTATTCCCCCCTTCCAAACCTTAAAACCGCCACTTTGGGCCAAAAACTGCGTTTTTTGCGCAGGAAATGCCGGTTTACCCCTGATGATCTGGCCAAAGGCGCAAAAATCGCCAAAAACACGCTTTTAAGACTGGAGCGCGATGAAACCGTTCCGGAAGATTACATCCTTGGCAAAATTTTGCATTATTTTGGCGCAAGAACAAAGGAAATCCTGCCAGCCGGCGCCGACATCTACGATTTTTTCGTCCAAGGCAGTTGATTTATGGTGAGCGGAGTCGAACCATCCCCCCCACAGACTTCGGCTCAAAAATACGGAATTTCCGGCTCCGCCACGGTCTCCGGCAGAAGGATTTTGCCTTAAAACTGGGCATCCACAAAATCACCCTGTGTAGGTATGAAGCGCGGAGTGGAATGCCGCGCGGAATCTCTCCGAAGCCCGCCATTGGCGAGGCGAAGGAGGATGAAAAAGGTATTTCAAAAACTAATACCGTAATTTTATTCAAGTTTTGTAGGATTCTTGAGGGATAAATTCACAATATTGATAAAACGGTCATAGCATGTGTAATGCCTGTTCCGCAACAGCGAAATGTTTCCAAGTCAGTTTTTTCCCGGTACCAGTTTGGCTGGTTCTTCTAGGATGTCCAAAATAGTTTTGGCACAGTAAACCCGATCACGCTTGGCTTGGCTTATTTCCTTAACAATAGACAATTTCTCCAGCCGCTCAATCGCACGCTGGGCAGTGGTAAATGCAACTCCCAAGTTCTTAGCTGCCCGCTTAATTGTCAGGAATGGATTAACTGCCACCATGTCCAACAACATCAATGGTATTTTAGATGAAACATCGGCCACGACCATGCGCCATTGCGATAGAAGGCTGTTGATTCGTTCAGCGCGGCCAAGAGCATCTTCCGACTGCCGCGACACGCCATTAAGAAAATAATGCAGCCATTCTTCCCATTCACCGCGCATGGTTACGCTATGCAGCCGTTCATAATAATCACGCCGCGTGGCTTCAAAAAAGGCGCTGATATAAAGCAGAGGTGTGGGCATGATTGACCGCTCGCATAAAAACAGTGGGATAAGCAGTCGTCCTACCCGTCCGTTTCCGTCCAGAAAGGGGTGAATCGCCTCAAACTGATAGTGCGCCAGACCTATTTGCACTAAGGGCGGCAATTTTTTCTCATGCAGAAATTTTTCCCAGTTGCCCATGCAATCCATAAGTTCTGCAACGGGTGGTGGAACATAGGTTGCGTTCATTAGAGTACACCCTGGAGCGCCAATCCAGTTCTGGGAGCGTCTAAATTCACCGGGAGTGGCATGTTCGCCGCGAACTCCCTTCATCAATCTTTCGTGCAGCTCGCATATTAGGCGTAAGGATAATGGCAAGGTCTTTAGCCGTTTAAGGCCGTATTCCAATGCCGCTACATAGTTGCCGACTTCGCGCAGATCATCGGCGCTTCGTTCGACAGCCGCTCCGGCCTCAGCAGCCAGGAGTTCACCTAATGTTGCCTGCGTACCTTCAATCCTGCTGGATAGCACAGCCTCACGCCGCACGAAAGGCCGCATTAAAAGATGTGGATTCGGAAGGCGTCGTCCTTCACCGGCCAAACGGCCGATTGTGACATCTGCATCAGATAGCGCCCGCAATAGCTCCGGCGTCCAATTAATTTCCGGAGGCAATGGATTTGGGACGAAAGCTTCATAGCCACCGGTGCAGCGGATTTTCTTTCCGGTTATCCTGTGTGTTTTAGGCATGGATTAGTCATTTTTAACAGTGAAAATAGAATCGCGACTTATTATCGAAATCATATATAATCGAAAATAACAAATCAAGCTATTTTCTTGGACACCGCTATGCTTTCGTGAAAGATCTTTTTGGAAATGAAGGCGGCAGTCTAAGATTCCCCAGATTTCGGCGGTTTGTATTCCCCACCTG
>CAZFMJ010000141.1:0-1987 GCA_964520045.1 uncultured Elusimicrobiales bacterium
CGTTTATATGCGGCTTTGAACGGTCAAACTTTGCCTTAGCCATATTGTCTCCTTTTTCAAAGCGGCGATATCAGCCGCCTCTTTGCGCCATTATCTCGTCGCCTGCCCCGCGGCCGTCCTTTTTTCTACGACGGCCCTGGCAATATTAGGCGGCACTTCTTCGTAATGGCTGGGTTCAAGATTAAAAGACGCCCTGCCTTGTGAAATTGACCTTACCGATGTGGCATAACCGAACATCTCCGACAACGGAACCGTGCCCCTGACAAATTTTACGTTCCCGCGGTTTCCCATCTCCACAATCTTGGCTCTTCGCGAATTAAGATCTCCGATTACATCCCCCATATTTTCTTCCGGCATAACTACTTCAAATTTCATTATGGGCTCAAGAAGATAGGGAGACGCCTTTTTGCAGCCGGAGCGCAAAGCCATCGCGGCCGCTATTTTAAATGCGATCTCCGAAGAATCGACCTCATGAAAAGAACCGTCGAATAATGTTACCCTGATATCCACAATGGGATACCCGGCGATCGCTCCGCCGTCAAGCGCCTCGCGGCACCCCTTTTCAACAGCGGGAATGTATTCTTTCGGAATACGCCCCTGTTTTATCGCATCAACAAACTCAAATCC
The DNA here is from genome assembly GCA_964520045.1 of uncultured Elusimicrobiales bacterium. GTDB lineage: Bacteria > Elusimicrobiota > Elusimicrobia > Elusimicrobiales > CAZFMJ01 > CAZFMJ01. Next base: position 628 of record CAZFMJ010000141.1, read on the forward strand.
TTTTCCCGCCTCAACCGGCTCTATTGTAAGCCACACATGGCCGTACTGCCCGCGGCCCCCGGACTGGCGTATAAATTTACCTTCTTCTTCAATGCGTTTTTTTACGGATTCCCTGAACGCAACCTGCGGCTGACCGATATTAGCCTGAACATTAAATTCCCGCTTAAGCCTGTCGACAATTATGTCCAGGTGGAGTTCTCCCATGCCGGATATTATAGTCTGACTGGTCTCCTCATCGGTTTTTATGCGGAAGGTCTGATCTTCTTCGGCAAGACGCCCCATGGCAATGCCCATTTTTTCCTCATCATCCTTCGATTTGGGCTCAATGGCTATTGATATCACAGGGGCCGGGAAATTCATGCCCTCCAGCATTATTGGAGCGCTTTCCGAGCACAAAGTTTCTCCCACCACGGCGGTTTTAAGCCCGACCGTAGCCGCGATATCTCCCGCATAAAGCTCTTTTATTTCTTCGCGCTTATTGGCATGCATTCTCAATATGCGGCCGAGTCTCTCGACCGAATTTTTTCTGGAAAAATAAACCGAATCGCCCGCCTTCAGCGTGCCGGAATAAACCCTGAAAAAGCTGAGTTTTCCCACATATGGATCGGTTTGGATTTTAAAGAGAAGCGCGGAAAAAGGTTCACTGTCTTTATGCTGTCTTTCCGTAGCGCCGCCGGTGAGAATATCCGTCCCCCTTACGGGCGGCATATCTATAGGCGACGGCAGATAGTGGCAAACCGAATCAAGAAGAGGCTGAACCCCTTTATTCTTGTAGGAGGAGCCGCACAGCACCGGGAAAAACCTGCCGCTTATCACTCCTTTTCTCAGAGCCGCCCTAATCTCCGCGACCGCGAAATTCCGGTCCCCATTCAAATATCTCTCCATTAAACCATCGTCAAAATCACAGATCTTTTCAAGAAGCTCTTCATGGGCCTTTTTTGCCTGCTCCGCGTATTCCGCGGGAATGTCCACTATATCAAAATGGGCTCCTAATTCTTCGCCCGTCCATATCTTCGCGTTCATTTCAACCAAATCTATAAGTCCCTTAAATTTATCTTCGGCGCCGATGGGAAGCTGTATCGGACAGGCATTGCCGCCAAGCTTTTCCTTTATGGATTTATAGGACATGTAAAAATCGGCTCCCGTCCTATCCATCTTATTTATATATGCCAGCCTTGGGACATTATAGCGGTCAGCCTGCCGCCACACGGTTTCGGACTGCGGCTCAACTCCCTGCACGCCGTCAAAAGCCACAACCGCTCCGTCTAAAACTCTTAACGACCGCTCAACTTCAGCGGTAAAATCCACATGGCCGGGCGTGTCTATTATATTTATCGGATGATCCATCCATGAACATGAG
>CAZFMJ010000142.1:0-1770 GCA_964520045.1 uncultured Elusimicrobiales bacterium
ATCTTCACCACAGATCGCCCCAGTTATAGCCCGTCTTTGCTGTTTCTCCGGCTGTCCAGCCTTTGTGGAAAAATAGGTATTGTGTCCGCCGATTTCCCGATTCTAAAAGATTTCCCCTGCCCATAGCATTTCCAGAAATTCCTCCGCAGGGATAATTTCGATGCCGCTCAACACACGTTTTCGCACGTCAAATGAAACCACTATTTTCCTTTTAAGACGGTGCTGTCCGTCCAGACTGCGCAGTCCCCTCAGATGCCCCGCATGCGCCATTTCAGATGCCTTTACCTCAATACCTATGGAATCCCCCACAATAAAATCCACCTCGCTGCCTTCATAAGTCCGCCAGAACTGTATCGCCTCTGGTTTGGTTTTATAACTTTTATAGGCTTTAAGCTCGAGGTAAATGAGATGTTCTAAAGCCTTGCCGCAGGCGGGCGTTCCTTTGGGTATCTGTGTAATCCCGGCAAGAGAGTTGGCAACGCCTATGTCAAAAAAATAGAATTTGCCCATTGAATAGGCTTTTCTGCTTGCGGCATGGCGGAAGGGCGGAACCATATTGCCCAGAAGCGTGTCCTCAAGGATATTAAAATACTCAATAATAGTGCGCGGCGGAACCTGAGCGTCCCTTGCCGTCTCGTTAAAATTCATAAGCTCAGCGTTTGTAAGCGCCGCCACTTTTAAAAAACGCGAAAAATTTTCAATCTTACGCACAATGGCTTCAGCCTGTATTTCCTCCTTAAGGTAGGCTCCGGCGTAATCCTCCAATTCCTGCGCCGGAGAATCGCTAAGATATACCGGCGGCAGGCTTCCGTGCACAAGTATCTTCTGCAGATTAAAAAGCGGCTTGGGACCGGCTTTAAGTTCCGCATAGGTAAACGGCCATAAATGGTGAACCCTGGCCCGCCCCGCCATAAGCGAAGTATGCGTTCTTCTTAGTTTGCGGGCGCTGCTGCCGGTCAACAGAAAGCGCACTTCGCTGCTTTCTATCAAATCATGTATCTCATCCATCAGGGAGGGAAGTTTTTGTATTTCGTCCACAACTATTAAGCGATCTTTATTTTGCATTTCCTCCCTGATAAGCCCGGGATTTGCCGCAAGCTTTGCAAATTCTTTATTTATGAGCAGATTGTATACGCGGTCGGGTTTAAGCTGGTTTTTTATATATTGAGTTTTGCCGGTACGGCGCGGGCCAAGCAGGAGCACGCTCTTGCTTTTTAGCGTTTTTTCAACAGGGCAAAATATCCGCGGAATATACATATGGCTCCTTTACACCTGAACTACACGCATCTATTATGCCATTTTTACCGTAAAATACGCAACAGAAAGCAGGCATTGTTTATTTATTTAAAAATCCTCAGAATGGTTTTAAGGATAATTTTTAAGTCCGTCAGGAAGGTCTGCTCCGCGATGTGTTTTTATCCCGTCTTTATTCTCCGCCGTCTCCTGTCTATCTCCGTCCTTCCTTTTTTTCTATGTCCGTCATACCAGAATGCTGTAATCTGGTATCCAGTGTTCCTTCCCGTCTTCCCTCTTCTCCGTGCCTTAATCGCCCTGTCTCTCCAAAGCCCGCCATCGGCGAGGTGTAGGAGGACTTGTCTCTCCAAAGCCCGCCCATTGGCGAGGGGTAGGAGGACTTGTCTCTCCGAAACCCGCCATTGGCGAGGTGTAGGAGGAGTATCCAGTTCAATTCAGCGCGGGCAGGGAATTAAGTATTGTGTCCCGAATGGCGCTAACTTAAGCATGTAATCTGTCTTTTTTTAAGATTTTCGT
>CAZFMJ010000143.1:0-1745 GCA_964520045.1 uncultured Elusimicrobiales bacterium
ATGAAATACATCACAGAAGCAAATACAGGAGGGGCTTAAGTTAGCGCCATTCTATGCTGTCCCCTGATTTCAGATCCTTCTGGTCAATTTCGCCGAACGTCCGGAAAACCTGCATTTTGAGCAGGCTTTCATCCGCGGCGAGAGTCGGATGGTTTTTGAGGAGAGTTTTAAGGGTTTATTTTTTCTATGGGATAGCGGATAATCGTGTAATATTTTTCAGGATTGCCTTTGCCGAACATGCCCGGACCTTTCACATATTCTTCTTCATGTAAGCCTGCTATCTCATATCCGGATTCTTTAATGAAATCCTTGAGCCTTTCTACGGTGGGAGTTTCTTTTTCGTAGGGTCCGATGTGCAATATTTCCGCAACGTTCCCGTATTTCCATGCAGCTATTTTTATTTCGAGACCCGCCGGGATTTCACCGGCGGGTACGGCGGTTACTGAATCCGGCACAGGCAAAGCATAGTGACCGAGGGCGGTATCGAGATCGTCGGCTGACCCTGCTTCCCATCTGGCGCGCGGAATAAGCTTCGTTTTCGGCACGTCTCTTAATTTAAAATACGTTTTGTAAAGGGTGGAAAAAGCCCGCTTGCCTATAACATTCGGATTCCCTTTCGCGGTTACTATTAAAACTTTCTGGTCCGGTTTTGCGCTTATTCGGGGGGCTTTGAGCGCTTCATAAATTCGCAAGTCCGGCCCGCGAAAAAATTTAAACGCAAGAACAACAGCCCCCAGTATTGCCGCCACAAATAACAGTATAAAAATTTTTTTCATCACTTATCTCCGGAACCCCGCGAAGTTTTACCGGCCAAAGGATTTGAGAGTCTTCAGATATATGTTCCTGACGCCATTCTGCTTTTCGGTTTTCAGGATTTTTTTGAAAACACCAGTCAATTTATCCCGCAGCCCGGGATTGTTTTTCGCAATTTCCGTCAGCGCATATGCAGCGCTCCATCTGACGACAGTTCCTTCATTCTTTGAATTTTCCAGTAATTTCGGAACAACCAGGTTCAGCTTGCCGGAAAATATCTTGGAACTATATGCCACTATCTCGTTTGCTTCCCATTTGACCCTTGGCGCTTTGTGACTTAACTGCTTGACAATGAAGTCAATATGGCCAGCAATAAAATTTGCATCATCTTTCGCAATAGCGGCAATCGCGGAAAGACAAGCGCCTTTTTCGCTGTCTTTTGCATCGTTGTAATAACCAATCAAGCTGGTAAGATTCGGCTGGTTTTTCAGCCAGTTTGCCAGTCGTGAAACTTTTTCTTTCGGTTTAAGCGATAATTGTAATATCTCTCCGATTTCGCTCATTGCTTTCCCCATCTTTTTAGACTTGGCAGAACAGCCTTTGCCTGTTCAATTTTAACATCCGGCAAACGCATTTGTTTCATAATGTTCGCACACTTTTCAGTCATCTGCTCTAGTGTTAAATCCGGCGCGGTAAATCCGCCTTTCTGAAAACAGTAGCGGCAATATTCATTGTTTTGATTCCCGTCGCTATTTGTGCCAAAATCTTCCGGTTTTTGCATGGGCATAGCGCAGCTTTGACAAACTTGAGACTTAAATTGCGAGGTGTTCATGGAGATGCTCCTTTAGCGATTATCCGTAATAGTCTAGAATAATTACTATATATAATTCGACTTCTTTCATCAACTAAAAGAATTGTCTCCCAAAAAATCACATAGGGTTGAATAGTGCGATAAGTGGGCATGGGGGATTCCAAAAATCAAAAAAATCTCC
>CAZFMJ010000144.1:0-1514 GCA_964520045.1 uncultured Elusimicrobiales bacterium
AGAGAATCGGGGTTTGTTTACAAAAATTTTGAAAATCTTTTTTCAGTGAGCCCTATTTAGGCCCTCGCATATTGGCGTCTATGGTGCTGCTTAAATACTATCACGGCTTACCCGGCAATAAAATCCGCGATATTTTTAAAGATTTCTGTGGGCTTACAGTTACAGAGGGCGCCATAGCCAAAGCGCTCACCCGCTTGGCGTCTTACCTCAATATAGAGGCAGACAGAATTCTTGAAGCTATCCGCCAGTCTGCCCATAAACATGCCGATGAAACAGGCTGGAAGATCAACGGCGTAGGCCATTGGATATGGGCATTTGTAAACCAACACTGGGCATATTTCCATATCAACCGCCGAAGAGCAGGAAAAGTGCCCCAAGAATTGCTCGGCAATCCGTTTAAGGGCGTGCTTATCAGCGATTTTTACAGCGCTTATAACCGTATTTCAGGCAAAAAGCAAAAATGCCTTGTTCATCTGCGCAGAGAACTGCGTAAATGTTACGGCGATGGTTTGGCTCCTCCTGATTTTCAAAGACCGTATAAGAAATTCAAAAGAATCCTGTCGGAGGCCTTGCGTCTTGAAAAACAGCGCAGTTTATTACCTTCGCACATATTCCGGCGCAGAGTTCAGCTTATTAAACAGCGATACTTTGATTTTGCCTCCTGCGCTTATTCCAATAAACACTGGCGAAGGATCGCCAAACGGCTATTGAAATACGAAAAAGACATTTTTACATTTTTAGACGTAAAGGGACTGCCGTCACATAATAATCCAGCCGAACAAGCTGTCAGGCCGCATGTTATACTACGAAACCGTTTCTATCAAAACAGAACAAACAAAGGCGCTTTCGCTCACAGCGTTCTAACCAGCCTTACACAAACGCTTCGTCTGCAGAACCGAGACTTTTTCAAAAATATTACTTCTGCCTATCTCGCCCACCGCAAGGGTCAGGAAAATCCCGTCATTTTCACTTCACTTCGGTAAAGAGATACCGTGTGAAGGAGACTACCTTCAAGGATAGCGGGGAGTCAAGGCAGACTTTTTTGTCAAAAGGCTTCAAGATTTTTCATATAACATATCCATGAAATCTCTCGTTCCAATAGAGCATATAGAGCACAAGATTTATCTGATACGCGGCCACAAAGTAATGCTGGACCGTGATTTGGCGGAATTATATAAGGTTAAGACGGGATCTCTTAATCGTGCCATAAACCGAAATAAAAATCGGTTTCCTCCCGACTTTATGTTTCAGCTAACAGCGGAAGAATGGGAAAACTTGAAATGCCAAATTGGCACTTCAAGATGGGGCGGCGACAGGCGTGCGTTGCATCACGTTTTTACTGAACAGGGTGTCGCGATGCTTTCGGGTATTCTAAAAAGTGAACGAGCGGTAAATGTCAATATTGAAATAATGAGAGCGTTTGTGAGATTGCGTCAAATGATGGCATCCAACAAAGATTTAGCCTGAAGTTCCGCTGGAAGAAAATGCTATTCTCAGTCGAAAAACAATCGGTT